>JAWUWF010000036.1:0-22506 GCA_034111985.1 Pseudophaeobacter sp. | reverse complement strand
GCGCGGCCGGCACCGCAGGCGCACTGGGGCCTCAGGCGGCGCAAGTGCGCGCCGAGATGGCCAAGGCTCTGGGTCTTAATGATCCTGAGCGCAGCTGGCACAGCGACCGCACGCCACTGCTGCGTCTGATGGAGTGGATGGTGCGGGTCAATCTGATGCTCGGCAAACTGGGCGAAGACTGTATTGCCCTGGTGCAGACCGGCATTGGCGAGATTTCCCTCGGCGGCGCTGGCGCCTCATCCACTATGCCGCAAAAGCAGAACCCGGTTGCCCCCTCAGTCCTTGTGGCGTTGGCGCGCCAGGGCACTGGGCTGTTGTCGATCCTGCATGGCAGCGCGCTGCAACAGCATCAGCGTGACGGTGCCGCCTGGTTCAGCGAATGGCTGTGCCTGCCGCAGATCGTGCTGGGCACCGCCAGTGCTGCGCGCACCGGCCGCGATCTGTGCGCCGGGATCAGTCCGCTTGCGCCAGCCATGACGGCTGCACTTGCCTCGGGTCTGGACATGATCCATGCCGAGGCGCTCAGCTTTGCCCTGGCTGCCGCGATGCCGCGCCCTGAGGCGCAGGCGCAGGTCAAAACGCTCTGCCGTGAAGCGGGTGACACAGGCCAGCCTCTGCGCCTGCTGGTGGCACGCGACTATCCACAGATGGATGTGGATGCGCTGTTTGATCCTGCCGCCCAGTTGGGCGCTGCCCCGGCGGAAGCCTTGCGTTTTTGCCAGAAAGTCGCGGAACTTGCACCCGAGTGAAATGACGGGGCCCCGATGTGACCCTGGCGGGACCCTGGCGCGCCTGCATGTTCGTCGCGCCAGGGTTTCTTCTCCGCGCCAGCAAGGACGACACTGATGCGCCTGCCTTTGTTTTTTGTCCTCACCACCGTGATGATTGACGCCATGGGCATTGGCCTGATCATGCCGATCATGCCGAACCTGCTGCTGGAGGTACAGGGCGGCAGCCTTGCGGATGCGGCGATCTGGGGCGGCATTCTCAGCACTGCCTTCGCCGTGATGCAATTTCTGTTCAGCCCGGTGCTTGGCTCGCTGTCGGATGCACTGGGACGCCGTCCGGTGCTGCTGGTGTCCCTGTTTGTGATGACGCTGGATTATCTGGTGATGGCGCTGGCGGGCTCGCTCTGGCTGCTGCTGGTGGGGCGACTGATTGGCGGCATTACCGCTGCAACCCATGCGACCGCAGGCGCCTATATCGCGGATATCTCCAAACCGACGGACAAGGCCGCTAATTTTGGCCTGCTGGGAGCCGCCTTTGGGGCTGGTTTTGTGCTGGGGCCGCTGATGGGCGGGCTGTTGGGAGAGCTGGGCACCCGGGCGCCGTTTTATGCCGCCGCGATTCTGGCCGGGCTGAACTTTGTCTTTGGCTGGTTCGTGATGCGCGAGACGGTCACGGATGAGACCCGCCGCGCCTTTGACTGGCGGCGCGCCAATCCGCTGGGGGCCTTTCGTGCCATGGCCCGCATTCCTGGCATCTCCGGGCTGTTGTGGGTCTA
This sequence comes from Pseudophaeobacter sp., assembly GCA_034111985.1. Classification (GTDB taxonomy): domain Bacteria; phylum Pseudomonadota; class Alphaproteobacteria; order Rhodobacterales; family Rhodobacteraceae; genus Pseudophaeobacter. Next base: position 21,002 of record JAWUWF010000036.1, on the reverse strand, counting down.
TTTCCTCTATTCCGTCGCCATCTATGTTTATCCGGCGATCTGGTCTTATTTCACCGCCGAACAATTTGGCTGGCAGCCGCAGATGATTGGGATATCGCTGGCGGTCTATGGTATCTCCATGGCCTTGGTTCAGGGCGGTCTGCTGCGCTATATGGTGCGCTGGGTCGGTGAGCGCCGCACAGTGATCTGGGGGCAGGGTTTTGACTTTGTCGCCTTTGGCATTCTGGCCTTTATCAGCAGCGGCAATCTGGCCCTGGCCCTGATCCCAATTGCGGCCCTCGGCGCTGTGGTGCAGCCTGCGTTGCAGGGGTTGATGTCGCGCGCTGTGGCCAACAATCAACAAGGTGAGCTACAGGGGGTCATGACAGCAGTGCATGCGCTGTCGATGGTTATCTCTCCGCTGATGATGACGGCCACCTTTGCCGTATTCTCGGACAAAGAGACTGCCTATTACCTGCCTGGCGCGCCATTCCTGCTGGCGCTGGTGCTGATGGTTATCGGCGCCGTGGTTTTCCTGCGCAGCCGCTCTTCCGTGACGTAAAAACGACGCGGACCTGACGGTTTCCAGCTTGCAGCGGCTTTGCCTGCGGGCCACCGTGCATCAAACAGGGAGAACACCATGCAAACCATCAAAGCCGCCGTCTGCCATGCCTTTGGCGAACCCTTGGTCATCGAAGAGGTGCAACTGGCAGCCCCGCGCATGGGCGAAGTCGAAGTCACGCTCGACGCGGTGGCGATCTGCCATAGCGACATATCCTTTGCCGACGGGGCCTGGGGCGGACATTTGCCCGCCGTCTACGGTCATGAGGCCGCCGGTATCATCTCAAACATCGGTGAAGGCGTCAGCGGCTTTGCCGAGGGCGACAGCGTTGTTGTCACCCTGATCCGATCCTGCGGCAACTGCCCCAGCTGCGCCGGCGGCAAACCCACGATCTGCGAAACCCCCTATGACACGATCAATGACGGCCCCCTGAAAACCGCTGACGGCGCGCCGCTGATGCAGGCCATGGCCTGTGGCGCCTTTGCCGAAAAGGTGGTGGTCGATCAGCGGCAGATCGTAAAAATCCCAGACACTCTCAACAAAGAGGCCGCCTCGCTGATCTCTTGCGGCGTGATCACCGGAGTTGGTGCGGCGGTAAATGCCGGACAGCTGCGCCCCGGGCAGGATGTGGTGGTCATTGGTGCCGGCGGCGTTGGCCTGAATGCTATTCAGGGCGCACGCATTGCTGGCGCACGCCGTATTGTGGCCGTCGACATGACCGAGGAAAAGCTGGAAATTGCTAAGGAATTTGGCGCAACCCACGGCGTGCTTGGCAATTTGAAATCTCCCTGGAAAGCCGCTTTCAAGGCGCTTGGCGGTCGGGGCGCAGATTTGGTTCTTGTCACCGTCGGGGCCATCCCCGCCTATGAGCAGGCGCTGCGCTACCTGGGCTACGGTGGCAAGGTGGTGATGATCGGCATGCCGCACTCGGGGCAAAAAGCCACTTATGAGCCAGTGATTATGGCCGCCGTCGGCCAGGGCATGATCGGCTCTAAAATGGGCGATGTGGTCATTCAGCGTGATATTCCTTGGATGGTGGATCTGTACGAACAGGGCCGTCTGAAACTGGACGAGCTGATCTCCGGGCGCTGGAGCCTGGAGCAGATCAACGAGGCCATCGCCGACACCAAGACTGGCAGCGCCAAACGCAATGTCATCCTGTTCAACCGCTAGGCGGAACATATAGGGCGTCACCCGCTGATAACGCCTGTTGGTGATACCCTATGCAACTCAGCCGGAGAACCTCGCCATGAAGCTGCAAGACCTAGAGATCATCATCACTGCCCCGCCTGCACCGGGCTGGGGCGGGCGCTATTGGATCCTGGTGAAAGTGACCACCGACACGGGCGTCACCGGCTGGGGCGAATGCTACGCCTCAACCATCGGCCCCGAGGCGATGAGATCGGTGATTGAGGATGTTTTTGCCCGCCACATGCAGGACGAGAACCCGGAAAACATCGAGCTTATGTTCCGACGGGTCTATTCTTCGGGGTTCACCCAGCGCCCCGACCTCACCGTCATGGGTGCCTTTTCGGGGCTAGAGATCGCCTGCTGGGACATCCTCGGCAAAGACCGCGACCGGCCAGTGCATGCGCTGATCGGCGGGCGGATGAATGACCGTATTCGCGCCTACACCTATCTCTACCCGCTGCCGCATCACGATATAGATGCGTTCTGGACCTCACCAGAACTGGCCGCTGAATCCGCCGCCGAGATGGTCCGCCAGGGCTATACGGCCGTGAAATTCGACCCCGCTGGGCCCTATACTTTGCGTGGTGGCCATATGCCCGCGATGCAGGATATCTCGCTCTCGGTTGCCTTTTGCAGCGCCATTCGCGGCGCCATTGGCGACAAGGCGGATCTTTTGTTTGGCACCCATGGTCAGTTCACCACCGGTGGTGCCATTCGCCTGGGCCAAGCGATAGAGCCCTATGCGCCGCTCTGGTTCGAAGAACCCACGCCGCCGGACAATATCGAGGACATGGCCCGGGTGGCCCGCAACGTCCGTATCCCTGTGGCCACCGGCGAGCGCCTGACCACCAAGTCAGAGTTTGCCGCCGTACTGCGCGCCGGGGCTGCTGAAATCCTGCAACCTGCCCTGGGACGCGCCGGTGGTATCTGGGAGATGAAAAAGGTCGCGGCCCTTGCCGAAGTGTTCAACGCGCAGCTGGCGCCGCATCTTTATGCCGGTCCGGTGGAATGGGCGGCGAACATTCAGCTGGCCGCCTCTATCCCCAATATCCTGATGGCCGAATGCATCGAGACCCCGTTCCATGATGCCCTGATCAAAGGCAGCCTCAAGGTCGAGGCGGGCTTTATCACGCCCCCCGAGGCCCCCGGTCTGGGGATCACGGTCGATGAGACCCTTGCCAGGGCGCATCCTTTTACGGGCTCTGATCTGCATCTCAACATGCGCGAAGCCCCCTGCGACTACCAAAACGGCAATAATTTCGCCGGAGGTGCGCCGCCGCTCAAAGGCTGATCGCTCACGCACACCAAGGTGGGGTGCTTTACCTTAGCGAAATAGGGCAGTATAACCGGGCAACTCACCGCAGGATGTTGGACCCGTGACGCTTCAGACGACTGAACCTCCCATTGCAATGGCCACCGACGCAGATTCTGAGGCGGTGGACGCGGGAATTCACCCGGAAACGCCGGTCAATATGGCCCAGAGCGCGGCCGAAGCCGCCGCCTTCCTCAAAACACTGGCCCATGAGGGCCGACTGATGATTCTGTGCCATCTGGGTACCGGGGAAAAATCAGTCGGTGCGCTGGAGGCGTTGCTGGACATGCGTCAGGCGGCCGTCAGCCAGATGCTGGCACGTTTGCGCGACGAAGATCTGGTGCAGACCCGCCGGGACGGCAAGACCATTTTCTATTCTCTCAAGAACCCCAATACAGAAGAGATCATTGCGCTGCTTTATCGCCAGTTCTGCAGCCCGGACTAAACAGCCGGCCCCTCCCCATCAGGCTTCACGCTTCAGGCTTCAGGCTTCAGGCTTCGATCTGATCAGTTTGCAACATAGCCGGCAACTACCTGCAACAGCTTGAATGCCGTATTGGCGTCATTCTCCACCACGGCAAGGAATTCCTCTTCCCCGATCCTCAGACAGGACAGCTCGGTCTCGGCCACCATGCTGAGCGCCCGGGGCTCTTTGCGGATCAGACCCAGCTCTCCCACCAGATGCCCGGGGCCGACCGAGGTGATCTTGCGGTCCTCTTTGCCCGGTTGCGGCAGGAACAGACCAGCCTCGCCTGATATGATCATGTAGACACCATCGCTGGCCGCATCGTCCTTCAGGAACACCACATCCCCCGCCTCGGCCGTGTACCAGCGTGCGCCAAAGGCCAAAAGCCGCAGCTGTCGCCGGTTCAGCCCCGAGAACAGCTCTGTCTGTTCAAGTGCCCGCAATTTGCGCGCCAGATCCTGGCTGGCGGCACTGTCCTCAACGATTTCCTGATGCGGCACATCGCTGACCAGACGGCCCTGACGCATCTCGTAGAAGACATCAAAAACATCCGCCCGCTCAAAGCCCGAATCCAGGTACACAAGCGTTGTCTCCGGCAACAGCCGCCGCAGGTTCTTGTGCACCGCGATTCTGGTGTCGAGGTCATAACTGGTCAGTGCCGCATCCAGCAGCAGGATATCCGGGCGCTTGATGGTGGCGCGTGCAAAGGCCAGAGGTTCGGCATAGCTGGCCGGCAGCCCCTGCCCGCCCAGCGCAATGGGCAGATCAAAGATCAGCTCAACAACCATATCGCGGGCGCCGTTTTCGACCAGAACATCCGAAATCAGGCGCCGCAGCTCATCTCCGCGGGCGCCGGAACTGTCGGAAATTTTACCAAAGAGGGCATTTTCCAAAACGGTCAGACCCGGCGCAAAGGCTCCCTCGTCAAGGCGTACGAAGATATCCGAGAGCGTCTCCATCAGCTCATCCGCGTGGCTTTTGCGAAACGCCAGGATCCGCGCCTTCATGTCATCCGTGAAGGCCGGGCCGATCTGTTCTGCCGAGATGCTGAACGGCACGATCATCAGCTGCGCCAGCTCATGTCGTTCCAGCGCCACCGCGCCCGTAGCACGGGTCTTGTCGACCAAAGCCGAGGCGCGTTCATAGGCTTTGGTATCGAGGCCAAGTTTGCGAAACAGCGGGTGATCCGTGCCGTCCATGCCAAAAATCTGGCGTAAAATATCCACAACGTCCCGGGTCAGGCTGACCAGATCGTCATCCAGCTTCAGCTCACGCAGCCGGTCAAGGAACTCCACGTGCCGCTGCAGCGCTTCCTCGGTGATCGGCTCGCTCAACGTCGCATAGAGCAGGTTTTCCGCCACCGGCAAGGCCGGGTTATAGACGTCCTGCGCAAGCCCGTGCACCTGCCCTGCCAGGTCGGCCTTGGCAACGGCGGCGCGCACTTTGGGGCGCATATCGACCAGAGCCTGCGCCAAACGCGGGTGCCGCTGGGGGTCAAATTTTTGCTCCATCCCGCGGCGGAACAAGGCGCTGTCGGTGCCAATGCCCGCCAGCAGCTGCACCCACCAGTCCCGCAGCTCATGCTCATCGGCAAAGCCCGCCAATTCCGGGTCCAGCCAGGGCGCATCAAACGGATCAGCGCTGTTGCCGGCCTGTTGCGCCGCCAAAAACTGCTTTTTATCCAATGCGTCGCCAGTGGGCCGGTGCCGCATCGGCATCATGACATTATCCCCAAAGGAACCCTGAAACAGCACAGGCCGCGAGGTTACATGGCCAATTCGTAGCGCCAGCACGGCCTGATGCAGCTCGCGCATATCCTGTCCAGCAATCGTCACCTTGCCAGTGGCGGGCAACACTTCACGGGTCAGCAGCTCTGCCAGGGCGCGGCGATCTTCTTCTGATGGCGCTGCAATGCCGATAATCTTTCCGGCCGGCAGGGTCGCATTCAGCTCTTCCAGCACAAGATTGCCATCAGCATCGCGCACATTGACCGCCTCAAGAACCACATCCCCATTGAGATGGGGAATCTCTGCAGGCTCGCCCGACATCAACTCTTCGCGCACCATGCCAGCCGGTGCGAACCGCTCAAGGATCACATCCCAGCGCAGCGACATATCCTGTGTCTGGTTGTAATAGGCCAAAAGCTCTTTCCAGGGCGAGGCCAGATCTTTGTACGCCGCCAGAGCCGCCACCAGGGCTCCAAGCGAAACATCGCCCTGCAGCACCAGGTAGCCGCCAATGGCATAAAAGAAAAATGGTGTCAGATTGGTGATGAAGTTGTTGATAAACTTCATAAAGAACTTTTTCTGGTAGATCTCGAAGCGGATGTCATAGAGCCGCCCCAGCCGATCCGTGATTGCCGCCATCCGGTAGCGCCAGCCGCCATTGATGCGCAGGGTTGCTGCCCCGGCGGCACTCTCGCCGATCTCTGATGCCAAGGCCCGCACCTCATGGATACGGGTCTTGTTCAGCAGGTTAATCTGGCGTTGCAGCATCGGAATGAGCCAACCCTGCAATGGGATCAACGCCACCGCAGCCAGACCAAACCAGGGGCTTTGGGTAAACAAGAAGAACAGAATGGTCAGCATCTGGCCGGCCTGTAACACCGGCTGGCTGACAGCATCGCCCATCAAGCCACCCATAGGTTCGCTCTCGGAGGTGATCATCGAGACCAGCTCACCCTGGCTGACACGTTCAAAATAGGGCTGAGGAAAGCGCATCACCCGGGTGATCAACCTGTAGCGGAACCGCCGCAGCATGCGCTCGGCCAGCACCCCCTTCATGGTGTTGATACGCATCTTCAACAGCCCATGGATCAGCACCGAAATCAGAAATCCGGCACAGAGAATCCACAGATAGTCGAGCTTCTCAACGCTATAGCCCAGGATCTCAATCCGATCACTCTGGGCTCCGATAGCATCGTTGATAATCCGCTTGGGCAGCTCTAACGTCAGATACAATAGCGGGAAAAGGCAGGTTGTGACCGCCAGCAGGATCACTTGGTCACGTTTGGAATATTTCCAAATGAAGCGGAACAGGGACGTTTCTATGGGACAGCTCCGGTTTGGCTGCAGCAAAAATTATCCCCCATGCCTAACGCGGATTACCCCCGACAGGCAATGGGCAGACGACTCAGTGCAGGTGTGACCAAGGTCACTGTCCCGTTACGGCATCTGTGTTACGCAGTATTTGCCACTCACAAAAAAAGCCGTATGGTTTCAGAGCAGCGAATTGTAACAGGGGAACGTTTTGCCAGAGATAGTCGGATCAGTACTGCTGTTGCTCTGCCTGTTGCAGATCAAGCATCTTTTTGCCGATTTCTTTTTGCAAACCCACAAGATGCTGTCAGGCCGCAATGTATATTTTCATTCCGGACGGGCGCAACATGCCGGGGTTCATGCGCTTGGATCGGTTGTGGTGTTTGTGATTATGGGCGCACCTGTTGGCTTTATTCTGGCGATTTGCCTCGCCGAATGGGTGGTGCATTTTCACATCGACTACTGGAAGGCGCAGTACTCCGAAAAGAAAACGCTTAACCCGCAGCAGGCCCTGTTCTGGCGCGCCATGGGCACCGACCAGTGCCTGCATCAGCTGACCTATATCGCCATGGCCGCCGTTTGGGTCAAATGCGCCACCAGCTAGCCCCGGCCGCGGCTGCGCGACCACATGTCCGCAAGATGCCTTTTCAGGCCTTTTAGGCCACCACAGGTTTTGGGGTACCACAGGATTTATGTACAACAGGCTTCAGGGTACAACTGGGCGGTCGCGCTTGATGGTGCGCAGCACGACATTGGTCTGGGCACTTGCCACGGCAGGCAGGCGAAACAAAAACCCTTCCAGAAACCGGTTATAGGCCTCCAGATCAGGGGCCAGCACGCGCAGGTGATAATCTGCCTGGCCAGTGGTGGCATAGCACTCTTGCACCAATGCGCTCAGCTCTACGGCTCGAATGAACTCGGCCAGTTTTTCCGGGTCATGGCGCGTCAGATGCACATGTACGATGGCCTGAAACCCCAGCCCCATTGCGGGCGCATTCACCACAGCGCCATAGCGCTCGATCACGCCGGTCTCCTCCAGCACCCTGACCCGTCGCCACAGCGCCGAGGCCGACATGCCGACCTTCTCTGCCAGTTCCGCATTCGAGATGCGGGAATCTTCCTGTAACAGCCGCAAAATGTGCCGGTCACGGTCGTCCAAAGACTGCATATCGTGAAATTCCTCCAGATGGGGGCGATTTTTGGTCAATATACCCAAATCACATTCCAAAACCAGAAATTCAGACAGATCTTTTCGCCAATGCTGAAATATCCTGCCACAAACAGCCAGGCCCGCGCCCACTCCCCGTAAGGACAGACTAAAAATGACCAAGCTGAGCCACGATTTTCGCAGCTACCAACTTGAGGACCGCTACGCCATGGACACGGGGCGGGTGTTTCTCACCGGCACCCAGGCGCTGGCCCGGCTGATGCTGGATCAGGCCCGTCGTGACCGCACAGCAGGCCTCAACACCGCCGGGTTTGTCTCGGGCTATCGCGGATCACCTCTGGGCGCGGTGGATCTTGAGTTCTGGCGCTCGCGGCAGCGCATGGAAGAAAACCGCATCAAATTCATGCCGGCCGTCAATGAAGACCTTGGCGCCACCGCCGTTTTGGGCGCGCAACAGGCCATTCTGGATCCGCATTGCGAGGTCGAGGGCGTCTTTTCCATGTGGTACGGCAAAGGCCCCGGTGTGGACCGCTCAGGCGACGCACTGAAACACGGCAATGCCTATGGCTCGTCTTCCAAGGGCGGCGTGCTGGTGGTGGCCGGTGATGACCACGGCTGCGTCAGCTCCTCGATGCCGCACCAATCTGACGTCGCCTTTATGTCCTGGTTCATGCCGGTGCTAAACCCGGCAGATGTCTCCGAGTTCCTGACCTATGGCGAATACGGCTTTGCCCTGTCGCGCTACTCGGGCACCTGGGTTGGCTTTAAGGCGGTCTCGGAAACGGTTGAAAGCGCGCGCTCGGTTGAGCTGCTGCAAGACCGTGATTTCAGTTATCCTGAACTGCCGGAGTATCCCGGTGGCTTGCATATCCGTCGCGCTGACCTGCCCTCTCCCGAGATCGAAACCCGCATCCGCGCCAAGATCAAAGCGGTGCGCGCCTTTGCCGAGGCCAACCCGATTGACCGGCGCATCTATGACGTTGAGGCCGCCAAATTTGGCTTTGTCACCACCGGAAAGGGCCACCTTGACCTAATGGAGGCGCTGCGGCTGCTGGGTCTGGACGAGGAGGCCTGCCGCCGTCTGGGCATCGACATCTACAAGGTTGGCATGGTCTGGCCGCTGGCCCGTCCCGAAGCACTGCGCTTTATGCGCGGCAAGAACGAGGTGCTGGTCGTTGAGGAAAAACGCGGCATTATTGAAAGCCAGTTCAAGGAGTATTTCTACGACTGGCCCGGCGACAAACCCAACAAGATGGTGGGAAAATACGACAGCAACGGCGAGCCGCTGATCCCCTGGACCGGAGAGCTGAGCCCGCTGATGCTGGCACCCATTGTGGCCGCGCGCCTCGACACATTTTTCCCCAATGAGGGCCTGCCCGCCAAGGCCGCTGCCCTACTGGCCCAGCCGCCAAAGCTGATCAATGTGCCCGGCGCCAATCGCACGCCCTATTTCTGTTCTGGTTGCCCACATAACACCTCGACCAAACTGCCGACCGGCAGCGAGGCCAAGTCCGGCATCGGCTGTCATGTGATGGCCAGCTGGATGGACCGCGACACCTCGGGCTATGCGCAGATGGGCGGCGAAGGCGTCACCTGGACCGCCGCGTCGCAGTTCAATGGCGGCAAGCATATCTTCCAGAACCTTGGCGAGGGCACCTGGTATCACTCGGGCTCGCTGGCGATCCGACAGGCAGTCGCGGCGCGCACCAATATCACCTACAAGATCCTCTATAACGACGCTGTCGCCATGACCGGCGGCCAACCCGTTGATGGCCCGGTGAGTGTTCTCGGCATTGCCCAGACCTGCCGCGCCGAGGGCGTACAGCGTATTGCACTGGTCTCGGACGATATCACCAAATTCAATCGCGGTGACTTCCCCAGCGGCACCAGCTTTCATGACCGCGCCGACATGGATCTGGTCCAGCGCGAGTTGCGCGAGATCAAAGGCGTCACAATCCTGATCTACGAGCAGACCTGCGCCACCGAAAAACGCCGTCGTCGCAAGCGCGGCACCCTGGAAGACCCAAAGAAATTTGCCTTTATCAACGATCTGGTCTGCGAAGGCTGCGGCGACTGCTCGGTCGAGAGCAACTGCCTGAGCGTGGAGCCCAAGGAGCCCACCTTTGGCCGCAAGCGCAAGATTAATCTCTCAAGCTGCAACAAGGATTTTTCCTGCCTGAACGGGTTTTGCCCCAGCTTCGTCACTGTCGAGGGCGGCGCGCGGCGCAAAAAACTGCCCGCCGGGCTGGATCGTGCGGCACTGCTGGCGCAGCTGCCTACCCCCGATCTGCCCAGCCTGGACAAACCCTTTGATCTGCTGGTCACAGGCGTCGGCGGCACTGGTGTTGTCACCGTGGGCGCGCTGATCACCATGGCGGCGCATCTTGAGGGCAAGGGCGCAAGCGTGCTGGACTTTACCGGGTTTGCGCAAAAATTTGGCACTGTCCTCAGCTACATCCGCCTCTCAAACGCCCCCGAGAGCCTGAATCAGGTGCGCATTGATCAGGCCGCAGCAGATGCGGTGATCGGTTGTGACGTGGTGGTGAGCTCAGCCCCCAAGGCCTCGGCGCATTATCGTGCCGGAACAAAGATTGTGCTGAACCGCGCCGAGATGCCCACCGGAGATCTGGTTCTGCGCCGCGATGCCGATCTGATGGCCCAGGTGCGTGAACAGGAGATCGCCGCCGCCGTTGGCCCCGAGAACCTCGCGGGCTTTAACGCCAATGAAGCCGCCGAGGCCCTGCTAGGTGATGCGGTTCTGGCCAATGTGATGATGCTGGGCTTTGCCTGGCAAAAGGGGCTGGTGCCGGTCAGCGGCACCGCACTGGATCAGGCGATCGAACTGAACGGGGTCGCGATCGAGAAAAACCATCTTGCCCTGGCTATTGGGCGCGCCATGGCCGTTGACCCTGCTCTGGTGTCGCAGTTTTACATTGAGGCTGATGCGGTTGAGGAAACACTGGAGCAGATGATCGACCACCGCGCAGCGTTCCTTGCCGGGTATCAGGATGCGGATTACGCCCAGCGCTACACCGAAACCCTGGGGAAATTCCGCAGCCTACTGCCCGTTGACGCCAGCGAAGAGCTGACCGAGGCAGCCGCAAAATCCCTGTTCAAGCTGATGGCCTACAAGGATGAATTTGAGGTGGCCCGGCTGATGACTGGCGCGCATTTCAAGGATCAGATTGATCAGGAATTCGAGGGCGATTTTCGCGTCAACTACCACCTTGCGCCCCCCTTGTTGGCGCGCAAAAAAGACGCGCGTGGACGGCCCGTCAAAATGGCATTTGGTCCCTGGCTGCACCCGGCGCTGTCATTGCTGACACGTGCCAAACGTCTGCGCGGCAGCCGCCTCAACCCCTTTGGCTACCACGAGGAAGCCCGGCTGCACCGCAGCCTGCTGGCCTGGTTCGAGGCGGTGCTCAGAACGATCTCCACCCACTACAACAGCGAAAAGCACAGCGCCTGCCTGCAGATCCTGAACGCACCGATGGAGATCCGTGGCTATGGCCCGGTGCGGCTCGAAGCCGCCCATAAACATCGCGCCCGTGCAGAGCGCCTGCTCAAAACCCTCTGACACAGAACTGGCCCCGCCTGGGGCCAGTTTTCATCTGACCTTCGAGACAAGGCGCGGGCTTCAGATATCCCAGTATTTCTTGGTGAAATCCGCAAATTCTTCCAGCTCCGAGGCGCTTGGCTCACAGCCGGTAAAGACCTTGAGGTAGTAGGGCGTCATTTGCAAACGATGGGCGTGGCTCTCATTCGGCTCGGCCATGTCATAGCCCAACTGCATGTAATACAACACCTTGGCGCGGGTCATCGCCTCTAGCTCAGCAAAGCCAAAGCGCGTGAACATCTGGGTCAGCGCCTCTAGCCTGCGGGCATCTGAGCGGTCCAGCAGGCTGCGGACCTTACCGGAGCGGCGTGCCCAGTCCCGCACCGCAAAATCCAGCGCTGTATTGAACAGGGACGGGTTGGCAATACAGTGAAAAATATTCAGCACAGCGCCGGTTATAGCCTCGGCCGGGGCCTCAGCCTGGGCCACCATGGCGGCGGTATTGGTCTGCTCCCAGGTCTTTAACAAGGCATCCAGCAAATCCTGGCGCGATTTGAAATACCAATAGAACGACGAGCGCGAGACAGTCAGGCGTTCGGACAGCGCCAGTACCTTTACCTGTTCGACCCCATCGGTGATCAGCACATCCATGGCCACATTCAGCCAGTCGTCGCGGGTGACTTTCACATTGCCCACCAGAGGTGCGGCGCTGGGGTCATCGCGATGCAATACGGGCTTTGGCGGCATGGGATCACATTTCTTGCAAGGGCGGGCAGCAACACCCTGCGGCGGGCGCAGGATGTTGTCCAGCCTTGTTACCCTGTTGTCATCCAGGCACAGTCAGGCATGGTCACAGCTGTGCGCTGGGACGGGCCTTGATCGCATTGTACCAGGCCAGGCTGGCCGCGTTCTCTTCGGGAATGCGCTGTTTGATCACCCGCGCGAATTCAACAAACACAAAGGCCGAGATATCTGCGAGGGTGAAATCATCCCCGGCCAGATAGTGGCTTTCGCTCAACCGCTCTTCCAGCAATGCAAAAAAGCGCTGGGTACGTGCAAGGCCACGCGCAGCCAGTTCTGGCAACTGAGCATAGTTGTCGGGTCCCGGAATGGCGCGGTCCTGAAAGGCGGGGTGCGTGTTGCGCAGTGCCTCTGCGATGGGCAGCCCGCCTTGTTGCTCCACAATGGCGTTCCACATCAAGACCAGCCCTTTTTCCTCCGGAGTGCGCCCCATCAGGGCAGGCTCTGGCTGATAGGCCTCAAGATAGGCGGCAATGCCGAGGTTTTCGGTCAACACAGTGCCGCTGTCCGTCACCAGCACCGGGATCGTGGCACGCGGGTTCACCGCCCGAAACGCCGCATTTAATTGCTCGCCCTTGGCAATGGAAATATCATGGCTTTCGGGCGCAAGGCCCTTTTCTGCCAGAAACATCCGCGCCCGGCGCGGGTTGGGTGCGGTAGAGCAATCATAAAAAATCATCAGCTGGCCTCCTTGGTCGCAGGCCAGCCTAGGGACCAACGACGACCATCGGCCAGAGTGACCGAACGTCTCAATCCCAATTTGCAGCGCCCTCAGGCGTCGCGGCGGTAGATAAAGCAGCGGCCCTCCACCGCCTCGGGTGGCAGCGGCATTTCGGTGAGGCTGTCAAAATACATCCGGTCGGAAGAGACCATCAGGCCACCTGTCGCCAAAAGCGGCTCTACCAGAGGCGAAATCAGTCGGGCAAAGGCATCGTTCTTTTCGCGGTTGTGGCCGCCAAGATCAGCATGCACCAGGCTGGCAGTTGCGCCAAACCGGGCCAGTGCTGCGGGCAGGGTTTCACGCACGTCCCCCAGAATGGTCAGCTCTTCGGGTGGCGTGCTGTCAGGATGCGAGGCCACAGCACGTTCAAATACATAGAGATCGCGGTTTTTCACATTGTGTTTCATGTGATGGTAGGTGCGGCCATTGCCAAGGCCCAGCTCAAACACCGGGCCCGTAAGGGTGGCGGTCTGGGCGATGCCAAAATCCAGACAGGCGCGCTGCGACACCATGCGATCGATAAAAAGGTCCAGTCGAGTGATCATGCCAGGTCTCCTTTGGCCAGCCAGCGGGCAATGCGCGAAGGGTCGACCGTAAAAGCCAGGCCGCTCACGCCTCCTGATCTGTCAGATCTCGGCACAAATGTGTAGCACTTGCCGCCAATCTCCGGTTGGCACGGCAAAAATGTGGCCATGTGGTGCCGCTGTATCAATATTTCTGCAGCAAAGTGTTGCTATGACAAATGGAGTTTGACTAGGCCGCTAGCGGCGCGCGAAGGTGGAAACAAAAAAGAACAGGGAAGACGGGACACCTATGACTGGACAGATTCAACCTGGACCTATGCTGCACTGTGGGCGGCGCTGAATGGCGCCTCTGCTCTCTGTAAAGAACCTCAGCATCGGCTTTGGCAAAGGCGACTCTGTGGTGCGCGACGTCAGTTTTGATGTAGCCGCCGGAGAGACCCTAGCGCTGGTCGGCGAGAGCGGGTCAGGCAAAACCGTGACCTGCCGTGCAGTCCTGCGCATCCTCCCCAAGGCAGCGCAAATTCGCGCCGGTTCCGTGCAATTGCACGGGCCCTCCGGACCGGTTGATCTGGTGACCCTGGACGAGCGCAAGATGCGCGATCTTCGCGGCAATCAGATCGCGATGATCTTTCAGGAGCCGATGCGCTCACTGTCGCCATTGCACCGCATTGGCAATCAGGTTTCCGAAGTGCTCTGGCTGCATGGCCGCAAAAGCGAGGCTGAGGCCAAGAAAGAGGTGCTCACCTGTTTTGAACGCGTTGGATTTCCGGATCCCGAGCGCACCTATAGTTCCTATCCGTTTGAGCTGTCCGGCGGCATGCGCCAGCGCGCCATGATCGCCATGGCGATGGTTGCCAAACCACAGCTTTTGATCGCGGATGAGCCGACAACGGCGCTGGATGTGACCACCCAAGCCCAGGTTCTGGGCCTGATGAAAGAGCTGCAACGCGACACCGGCATGGCGATGATTCTGGTGACGCATGATCTGGGCGTGGTTGCCAATATGGCCGAACAGGTGGTGGTGATGCACAAGGGCCGGGTGATGGAATCCGGCGCGGCCGAACCACTGCTGTCGGCTCCGGCGCATCCCTATACCCGCGCCCTGATTGAGGCCGCTCCAAAAATTCCCGCAGCCGCCGCGCCGACCCAGGTGCCCGACCGCACGGACCTGATCCTGGAACTGAAGTCTGTTTCCAAAACCTATAGCATGCGGGCCGGCAAAGGCTGGAAGGCGCCAAGCCTGATCTATGCCTGTCGCGGAGTTGACCTGCTGTTGCCGCGCGGCAAGACCCTTGCCATCGTGGGGGAAAGCGGCTCGGGCAAGACCACCGCCGCCCGTATCGCCCTGGGGGCCGAGCCGCCGGACGCAGGTGGCTCTGTGCTGTTTCGCCCCCGCGCGGGAGAGGCTGCCATAGAGGTCCACAAAATGGACCGCACTGCCCGCACCGCCTTTCAGCGCGAGGCGCAGATGGTGTTTCAGGACCCCTATTCCTCGCTCAGCCCGCGTATGCGCATTCTCGACACCATGACCGAACCGCTGGAAATCCACCACATCGGCACTCAGGCCGAGCGGCGCGACAGGGCGGCAGAAATGCTGCAAACTGTTGGACTGGGCGCGGATATGCTGCAGCGGTTTCCGCATGCCTTTTCCGGCGGCCAGCGCCAGCGCCTGTCTATCGCGCGGGCGCTGATGCTGGAGCCTTCACTGCTGGTCTGCGACGAGCCGACCTCGGCGCTGGATGTTTCGGTACAAGAGCAGATCCTGCGTCTGCTGGAGAAAATCCGCGACGAAAACCAGCTGTCCTATCTCTTTATCAGCCATGATCTGGCAGTGGTGGCGCGCATTGCCGACGAGGTTGCCGTGATGCGGCGCGGGCTGGTGGTCGAACAGGCCACGCCCGAGACACTGTTTCACAATCCACAACACCCCTATACCAAGGCTCTGATCGCAGCCCAGCCAGAGCCGGACATTCACCGCCCCATTGATCTAAAACTGGTGGCACAGGGTGCCGGTCGCCCGGAAGACTGGCCCGAACAATTCAGATTCTCAGGCTTTGAAGCGCCGCCTCTTGTGCCGCTTGAGCCCGGACACAAGGTACGTTGCCATGTTTAAAGCCCCGCACTCTGTTCTCGCCCTGACCGCGACATTACTGCTCGCGCCCCTGTTTGCCCCCCCGGCTGCCCTTGCTGGCCCCAGTTATGTCGAAAGCAGCTTTTGGCAGGATGAGGTGACCAGCGGCAACATGCCCCCGGTCTCAGAGCGTCTGCCTGAGGTGCCACTGGTGGTAGATCTTGCCGCCAAGGGACGTGCCTTTGGCCTGCAGGGCGGCACCCTCAACACCATGGTGACCCGTTCCAAGGATATCCGCCAGATGGTGGTCTACGGCTATGCCCGGCTGGTCGGCTATAGCGAAGATTACCAGTTACACCCCGATATTCTGCTTGGCTATGAAAACGAGGGTAACAAGCGCTACACGCTGAAACTGCGGCCCGGCCATCGCTGGTCCAGTGGCGATCCCTTCACCTCGGCTGATTTTGAATACTGGTGGAAAGATATTGCCAACAACCCACTGCTAAGCCCGGCTGGCCCGCCGGATTTCCTCTATTCAGAGGGCCAGTTGCCGCAGGTCAGTTTTCCGGACGCAACCACCGTTATCTATCAGTGGGATACGCCCAATCCGCAGTTTTTGCAAAACCTGGCCCAGGCGCGCCCGCCTTTCATCTATCGCCCGGCGGCCTATCTGAAACAGTTCCACGTGGACTACGCAACGGCGGATACCCTGGCCGAAGAAGTTGATTATGCCCGGGTAAAAAGCTGGGCAGCGCTGCACAATAAATACGACAATATGTACAAGTTCGATCACCACGAACTGCCCACCCTGCAGCCCTGGATAAATGCCACAGCCGGCAAGAAAATTCGCCATCAGTTCGTGCGCAATCCCTATTATCACCGCGTCGATAGCCATGGCGTGCAGCTGCCCTATATCGACACCGTCGAGATGGAAATCGTCGCGGGTGGTCTGGTGGCGGCCAAAGCCAATGCAGGCGAGGCCGATCTGCAGGCGCGCGGCCTTGGCTTTCGCGACATCCCGATCCTGCGCAAGGGCGAAAAAGACGGCGCCGATTATACCACCTACCTCTGGGGGACCGGGGCTGCCTCACAGATCGCGATCTATCCCAACCTGAATGTCGCGGACCCGGTCTGGCGCGGCGTTCTGCGCGATGTCCGGGTGCGCCGGGCGCTGTCGCTCGCAATCAACCGCAACGCCATCAACAAGGCGCTGTTTTTCAACCTGGCAAAACCCGGCGCCATGACGGTGCTGGAACAAAGCCCCTTCTTTGAAGCTGAGATGCGCGAGGCCTGGGCCGCGTTTGACCCCGAGATGGCCAACCGTCTTTTGGACGAGGCGGGCCTCGGTGAAAAGGACAGCTATGGCATTCGCCGCCTGCCTGATGGGCGCGAGATGGAACTGGTGGTGGAAACCGCCGGGGAACGTCAGGAGGTAGAGAATGCCCTGCAAATCATCACCGACGACTGGAGAGACGTCGGCGTCAAGCTGGTGATGCGGCCTCTGGACCGCGATATTCTGCGCAACCGGGTGTTCTCGGGCACCACCATGGCTGCGGTCTGGTACGGCTGGGACAATGGCCTGCCGCAAAGCTACACCTCACCCGCCTACCTCGCCCCCACCGATCAGGTGTTCTTTGCCTGGCCAAAATGGGGCCAGTACTACCAGACGGCGGGTGCTGCGGGCGAAGCCCCCGACATGGCGCCGGCCCAGCGCCTGATGGAGTTGATGCATGAATGGGAAAATGCCTCTGATGACGAGGGGCGCGCCGCAGCCTGGCATGAGATGCTAAAAATTCACTCCGAGCAGGTCTATGGCATCGGCATTGTGGCCGCCGCGCCGCAGCCCGTAGTTGTCTCAAACCGGCTGCGCAACGTGCCTAAACAGGCCATTTGGGCCTGGGAGCCCGGAGCTCATTTTGGGGTTTATCGCCCGGATGAATTCTTCTTTGAGGATGGTAAAGGCTGATGGGCATTCTGCGTTACGCCATCTACCGGTTTGGCACCATGTTGCTGACCCTCTGGGTGGTTTCCATTCTGGTCTTTGTCATCATCAACCTGCCCCCCGGCGACTACCTGTCCAACCAGATCGCCGAGCTGCGGGCCAGCGGACAGTCCGCTGGTGTGGCCAAAGCCGAGTTCCTGCGCAGCGAATATGCCCTGGATAAGCCCTTGTGGCAGCAATACTTTATCTGGGCAGGATTCCTCCCTGGCCCGCATGGGTTTTCCGGCATGATTCAGGGCAATTTCGGCTGGTCCTTTGAATTTGACCGCCCCGTCTCTGAAATCGTCGGCGACAGCCTCTGGCTCACCGTTCTGGTCAACCTTGCGGCCGTGTTGTTTGTCTATGTCGTGGCCCTGCCTCTGGGCGTTCTGGCCGCTGCCCGCGCCCGCAGCTGGGTGGACTACACCTCGTCCTTTGTGGCCTATCTGGGCCTCGCCACGCCCAACTTTTTGTTGGCGCTAATCCTGTTTTACTATGGCCATCGCTGGTTCAACCTGCCGATTGGCGGCTTGATGGACCCTGCCCTTGAGGGCGAGCCGATGAATTGGGAAAAGGTAAAATCCATCCTCATCCACCTGATCGTGCCGACCTTTGTCATTGGCACCTCCGGCGCCTCGGCAATGATGCAGCGGCTGCGGGCCAATATGCTGGACGAACTGGGTAAGCCCTATGTCGAGACCGCCATTGCCAAGGGCATGTCGCCGTCGCGGATGCTGGCAAAATACCCGCTGCGGGTTGCTTTTAATCCATTTGTTGCCGACATCGGCAACCTGCTGCCCTCGATGATTTCCGGCTCGGTTCTGGTCTCGGTGGTGCTTGGGTTGCAGACCATTGGCCCCACCCTGCTGACGGCGCTCAAGACCCAAGACATGTTCCTGTCCGGGTTTGTTTTGATGTTTGTCGCCCTGCTGACCCTGATTGGCACCATGATTTCAGACGTTCTGCTGGTCCTGTTGGATCCCCGCATTCGATACGAGGGGCGTGACGCATGACCCAATTGCCTGACGGACGCTATGTCGATGACGCCCCCTATGATCCCGACGCCTCGCTGCAAGAGCTTGAGCGCAAAGATCTGGATGCCCCCAACTGGGTGCTGATCTGGCGCAAGTTCAAAACCCATAAGCTGGGGCTGATCTCGGGCACCTTCCTGCTGATCTGCTATCTGCTGCTGCCCGTGGTTGGCTTTATCGCGCCCTATGGCCCGAATGAACGCAAAAGCGAGCATCTGTTTTCGCCGCCGCAATCGATCAATCTGTTCCACGAGGGCGAATTCCTCGGCCCCTTTATCTACCCAATGACCTCAGAGGCCGATCTTGAGACCTTTCAGTGGGTGTTCAAACCCGATCTGGACAACCCGCTCAAGCTGGAGTTCTTTTGCGAGGGCAAGACCTACAACATTGCCGGGCTGATCCCGTCTGACACCCATTTGTTCTGCCCAGCCGAGGGCGCCACTGTGTTCCTCTGGGGCTCTGACCGATTGGGACGCGATATCTTCAGCCGCATTCTTTTTGGCGCGCAGCTCTCGCTCACGGTTGGTCTCATCGGCATTTCGGTGTCCTTTGTGCTGGGGATCTTTTTTGGCTCTGTTGCGGGCTATTTCGGCGGCAAGATCGACTGGGTGATCAACCGCGTGATCGAAGTCCTGCGCTCACTGCCTGAATTGCCACTCTGGCTGGCGCTCTCTGCGGCTGTGCCCTCGAACTGGTCGCCGGTGGCAGTGTTTTTCATTATCTCGGTGATCCTCGGGATTCTGGACTGGCCGGGGCTGGCGCGCTCGGTCCGGGCCAAATTCCTGTCTCTGCGCGAAGAAGAATACGTGCGGGCAGCGGAAATGATGGGGGCCTCATCGGGGCGGGTGATCCGCAAGCACCTGATCCCCAATTTCATGTCGCATCTCATTGCCTCGGCCACGCTGTCGATCCCGGCGATGATTCTGGGTGAGACGGCGCTCTCCTTCCTTGGCCTTGGGCTGCGCGCCCCCGCGGTCAGCTGGGGGGTGATGCTGAATGATGCGCAAAACCTGGCCTCAATCGAGATCTATCCATGGACCGCGATCCCGATGCTGCCGATCGTGGTCATCGTGCTCGCCTTCAACTTCTTTGGCGACGGGCTGCGTGACAGTCTCGACCCCTATCAACAATGAGCCTGCTGCGTGATCTTCCTGCACCGGGCAGCTATCAGCTCACCGGTGCAGGGTGCTACGACAGCGCCTTTGCCGTAAGCGCGCTGGCCAATGCAAGCTTTGCCGCAGTGGGCCAGCAGCTTGCCCTGTTGATGCAGGCCACAGATCTCAGCGATGCGGTCCTGCCAGTGACAGTGGATCAACGTCTTGCCTCGCTTTGGTTTGGCTATAGTTTTGCCGCTCAGGGCTGGGAATTACCCAATCTCTGGGACCCTATTGCGGGCAACTACCCCTGTGGCGATGGCTGGATCAGGTTGCACACCAATCTGCCACATCACCGCGCTGCCGCCCTCAGGGTTCTAGGCTGCGCTGCAGATCCCGCAGCAGTGCGCAGCGCTGTCCGATCCTGGAACGGTAACACACTAGAGACAGAAATTGTCTCAGCCGGAGGCGTCGCTGCCGCTATGCGCAGCCGGGCCAAGTGGCTGGCCCATCCACAGGGGCGGGCCGTGGCAGCAGAACCGCTGATCCACTGGGACACCGCGCGCGCTGTCACTTTGAAACCGCGTCCTGCCGCCACTGCCAGTGCCCCCCTGCGGGGCCTGCGGGTGCTTGATCTCACACGCGTGCTGGCAGGTCCGGTCGCCACACGCACCCTTGCCGGGTTTGGCGCCGAGGTGCTGCGCATTGATCCGCCTGGCTGGGATGAGCCCGGTGTTATTCAGGACATTTCCCTGGGTAAGACCATGGCCAGCCTTGATCTGCGCGACAACACAGATCGCGAGCATTTCAAAGGCCTGCTCGCACAGGCAGATGTGCTGGTGCATGGCTACCGCCCTGACGCGCTTGACCGGCTTGGGTTTGACCGTGCAGTCCGTGACGATCTGGCGCCAAACCGCATCGAGGTCACCCTCAGTGCCTATGGCTGGAGCGGCCCCTGGGCGCAGCGGCGCGGCTTTGACAGCCTGGTCCAGATGAGTGCCGGCATCTCAGATGCCGGCGCGCAGTGGGCCGGTGTGGACAAACCAACCCCTCTGCCAGTGCAGGCACTGGATCACGCCACTGGCTATCTGATGGCGGCAGCGGTGCTCAGCGCCCTGCACCAGGCAGCAGTCACAAGAACAACGCAGACCGCCCAACTATCGCTCGCGCGCACGGCAGAGCGGCTTGCCAGCCTGCCAGAACAGAACAGCCTGCCGCAGCAGACCACCGCAGCCCCTCTTCTGGGGCAAGCAATAGCTGCGGACTATTGCAGCCAGATGGAAAAGAGCTCTTGGGGCCCGGCTCTGCGCCTAAAGCCTGCGCTACAGATCGACGCAACCCGCATGCGCTGGGCGCAGCCTGCCCGCGCCTGTGGCACCGCGGCAGCTAACTGGGCCAGCTAACGAAGCCACAACCACAGCATAGCACTGGCTTGACAGCCACAGGCAGACCCGCGCGCTCCGTTCCCGGCCGGCCCTTTGCCCCGCCCCCCGCCCCCCGCCCACCC
>JAWUWF010000035.1:0-7213 GCA_034111985.1 Pseudophaeobacter sp. | reverse complement strand
TGGTCTGTTTCCTGGTACTGATGCGGTGTCAGCGAGACCGAAAGCACCGGCACGCCAGTGTCCAGCCCTACACGCATCAGCCCGTCCACCACGGATTGCGCCACAAAATCATGTCGATAGATGCCACCATCTACCACAAAGGCGGCACAGACAACGGCGCCATAGGTGCCCGTCTTGGCGAGATCCTGCGCCATCAGCGGCAGCTCAAAAGCGCCGGGGACGTCAAAGACATCGACCTGTTCGGCAGGAATAAGCTGGGTGAATCCAAGCAGAGCCTGGTCTACGATATCGGCATGCCATTGTGCCTTGATAAAGGCGTAGCGGGTGTGTGTCATGGGTATCTCCTTTAAGCGTTTGACACGTCACCCAAGGCGATAACGAACGGCAAAACAGCACCCGGCCCCAGCCGAAAGCGGTCTTGTCGCACGTTCTCTTCCATCCGGACTATGACCGTCGGCTCTGGAATCACACCAGATCTGCTAGACACTTTCCCGCCTGCTCCACAGCATGATTCGAAAACCGTCTCCCACGTTTCGGGCCGTGGACGCGTTGGTCCATGCCACCGGGGCCGTTTCTCGTCTCATTGGCTGCAAGTGCATGACCTTGAAAGCCGCTCGCGGGCTCACGAAAGGAAACCCCTCGCATACCGCCGGTGGGGAATTTCACCCCGCCCTGAGAACGCGGCGACCCTGCCAAGAAGTGAAGCGATGCGCAAGGCAGGAAGCGCAATTTGACGCGGCGGCGCATCAATTGCATAGCACTTGGGCTTTCCATTTGTGCATGAGCGGCTAGGCTGCGGCCAACCGTTAAGGAGAGCGCTATGAAACTTCACTATGCCCCGACATCCCCCTTTGTTCGCAAGGTTGTGGTGCTTTTGCACGAGACCGATATGCTGGAGGCGGTGGAGCTGCACAATGTTGCAACCACGCCCTATGACCCCAGTGCGGATGTGCAGGCCAGCAATCCCCTGGCCAAAATTCCGGCGCTGGAGCGCGGCGACGGCCCGGCGCTGTATGACAGCCGGGTGATTTGCGAATACCTGAATGAGCGTGCCGGTGCGGCGCTTTATGCCGGCGGCTGGGATACCAAGGTGCTGGAGGCAACAGCCGATGGCATCATGGAGGCGGCTGTTCTCGCGACCTATGAGATGCGGATGCGCCCCGAGGAGAAGCAGTCTCCAGAGTGGATCAAGGCGCAGTTGGGCAAAGTGCTGAGCGCGTGTTCGGCGCTGAACGCGCGCTGGATGAGCCAGCTTCAGGGGCCGTTGACGATTGGCCAGATCGCTGTGGGCTGCGCCCTTGCTTATGTGGACTTTAGACACCCGGATTTGGGCTGGCGCACAGGCAACGCGGCGCTGGCGGACTGGTTCAAAGGCTTCGAATCGCGCCCCGCAATGCAGGCCACCCGGCCACCAGAGGGTTAATTCTTTCTTTAAAATGTAGGGGTGAGGCGGGTATCCTGTGGCTTTGAGGGCTCCGTTTGCAAGAAACTTGAAACTGGAGCTGCATGTGCGCCTTTGACCGCTGGACGAACCCGCCTCACCTGTTTAAGACCCGCGATGAGTCACCGCGTTTTCGTGGTGCATGCGCATGTTTGCCCTAAACGGGCGCTGGAAATGGAGAAAACCTCGTGTCCCACGCAGAAGACCACGAAGGAACCCGGAGAGATTTCCTCTACTACGCCACTGCCGGCGCCGGGGCAGTGACCGCAGGTGCCGCCATATGGCCCTTGGTCAACCAGATGAACCCCTCGGCTGACGTCAAGGCGCTGTCCTCAATCCTGGTGGATGTGAGCGGCGTAGAGGTTGGAACGCAAATCAGTGTGATGTTCCTGGGGAAACCCGTGTTCATCCGTCGTCGTACTCAGGCAGAGATCGACGAAGCCCGCGCTGTAGAGCTTTCGGGTCTGATCGACACCTCGTCGGAGAACCCCAACAAGCCTGGCACCGATGCTGCGGATGAAAACCGCACCATGGATGACGCTGGCGAATGGCTGGTGATGATGGGTGTTTGTACCCACCTCGGCTGTGTGCCTCTGGGCGATGGGTCTGGCGATTTCAACGGCTGGTTCTGCCCCTGCCACGGGTCGCACTACGACACCGCTGGCCGGATCCGCAAAGGCCCCGCGCCACAGAACCTGCACGTGCCCGTCGCTGAGTTCACCGACGCAACAACCATCAAGCTGGGATAAGGAGACGCCAAATGTCCGGTATTCCGCACGACACATATGAGCCCAAGACTGGCGCAGAAAAGTGGCTCGACAGCCGCCTGCCCATCGTCGGCCTTCTTTACAACACCATCATGATCCCCACCCCGAAGAACCTGAACTGGTGGTGGATCTGGGGCATCGTTCTGGCATTCTGCCTGGTGCTGCAAATCGTCACCGGCATTGTTCTGGTGATGCATTACACGCCGCACGCTGACCTGGCCTTTGCCTCTGTTGAGCACATCATGCGCGACGTGAATGGCGGCTATATGCTGCGCTATCTGCACGCAAACGGTGCTTCGCTGTTCTTTGTGGCCGTTTACATCCACATCTTCCGTGGTCTGTTCTACGGCTCCTACAAGGCACCGCGTGAGATCACCTGGATCATCGGTATGATCATCTACCTGTTGATGATGGCCACTGGGTTCATGGGCTACGTTCTGCCCTGGGGTCAGATGTCCTTCTGGGGTGCGACCGTGATTACCGGCCTGTTTGGCGCGATTCCCTTTGTTGGTGAAGCGCTGCAGACTTGGCTGTTGGGCGGACCCGCCGTGGACAACGCCACGCTGAACCGCTTCTTCTCGCTGCACTATCTACTGCCCTTTGTCATTGCCGCCCTGGTTGTCGTCCATATCTGGGCCTTCCACACCACCGGCAACAACAACCCAACCGGTGTGCCGGTGCGGACGGGCTCTAAGGATGAAGTTAAAAAAGACACGCTGCCCTTCTGGCCCTACTTTGTGATCAAGGATTTCCTTGGTCTCGCCGTGGTGCTGGTGATCTTCTGGGCCATCGTTGGCTTTATGCCAAACTACCTGGGCCACCCGGATAACTACCTCGAAGCCAACCCACTGGTGACCCCGTCGCATATCGTTCCCGAATGGTACTTCCTGCCATTCTACGCGATCCTGCGGGCCTTCACCTCTGAGGTCTGGGTTGTACAGATTGCCTCCTTTGTGACCGGTGGCATCATCGACGCCAAGTTCTTTGGTGTTCTGGCGATGTTCGGCGCGATTGCAATCATGGCCCTGGTGCCCTGGCTGGATACCAGCCGGGTGCGCTCTGGTCGCTATCGCCCGATGTTCAAGTGGTGGTATTACCTGCTGATCTTTGACTTCTTTGCCCTGATGTGGCTGGGTGCGATGCCGGCTGAAGAGCCCTATGCATCGTTCTCGCTGATCGCATCGGCCTATTGGTTCGGCTACTTCCTGGTGATCCTGCCGATTCTGGGTGTCATTGAGAAGCCACTGGCAGAGCCTGCTACAATCGAGGACGATTTCGACGCTCACTATGGCGAGAAATCCGACGCAGCCACTCCTGCCGAGTAAGAAAGAAGGACAGCTACCAATGTTGAAGAAACTCGCAATCGGTGCCGCCTTCGCTCTGGCCCTTGCCCCTGTCGCATCTCATGCGGCAGGTGGTAGCGGCCATGTCGAGGACTTTCAGTTCTCGTTTGAGGGACCTTTTGGCGCCTATGACCAAAACCAGCTGCAGCGCGGCTTGCAGATCTACACCGAGGTCTGCTCTGCCTGTCACGGGCTGAAGTTCGTGCCGCTGCGCACCCTGGCGGATGAGGGTGGCCCTGCGCTGCCCGCCGATCAGGTGCGTGCCTATGCCGCTGAGAACTTTACCGTTTATGACGCTGAGCTGGACGAAGATGTGCCGGCAAAGCCCGTTGACCATTTCCCGGCCAACACAGCTGCTGGCGCCCCTGACCTGAGCCTGATGGCCAAGGCCCGCGCCGGTTTCCATGGCCCCTATGGCTCTGGTATGAACCAGCTGTTCAAAGGCATGGGCGGTGCAGAATATATCGCGTCATTGCTGGACGGATACACCGGTGAGGAAAAGGAAGAGGCAGGAACGCTCTTTTATGAGAATACTGCTTTCCCCGGCGGCTGGATTTCGATGGCGCCACCGCTGTCGGACGAGCAGGTTGAGTTTGCCGATGGTCATGACAACTCTGTGCACCACATGTCGCAGGACGTTGCGGCCTTCCTGATGTGGACTGCTGAGCCCAAGATGATGGCGCGTAAGCAGGTTGGCTTTGTTGGGGTTCTGATCCTGACTGTGCTTTCGGTCTTGCTCTACCTCACCAACAAAAAGCTCTGGGCGCCTCACAAAGGCAAGAAAACCGCCTGACAGGCTGATTTGATGTTTTAAAAAGCCCCCCGCAAGGAAACCTGCGGGGGGCTTTTTGTTGGGGATCTGTTGCGAATGGGGCAAGTCGAAGACAAGGCCAGGGGCGCTGCCCCTCTGGGCGCAAGCGCCCATTCACCCCGAGGTATTTTAAACAAGATGAAAAGGATCGCTCAGGCGGTCAATTGGGTGCCGTTTAAGCCTAGGATGCGGGCGCGCACGATCTCCCCCTCGGTCTGGGGCGCTGCAAATGTCACCTCGGTGAATTGTTCGGTCCGGCCCATGTGCGGGTTTTCCATTAGAATGTGATGCGTTTTGCCGATCTGGGCCTCAAGATGACGCGTGACCTGCATATCACCTGCGGCGCGCAGCTTTGCAGCCCGCTCTTTGATTAACTTGCCATTGACCTGACTGGGGATTTTTGCCGCCGGGGTGCCGACCCGTTTTGAGTAGGGAAAGACATGCAGCCAGGTGAGGTCGCAGTCGGAAACCAGCTTTAGCGAGTTTTCAAAATGCGCATCAGACTCGGTTGGAAAGCCCGCGATAATATCGGCGCCAAAGGTCATTTCCGGGCGCAGTTTGCGCGCCTCGTCGCAAAAGGCGATGGCGTCGTCACGCAGATGCCGACGCGCCATGCGTTTGAGAATCATGTCATCGCCATGTTGCAGCGACAGATGCAGATGCGGCATCAGGCGTGATTCTGTCGCGATGGCCTGCATCAGGTTTTCATCCACCTCGATCGAATCAATGGATGAGATTCGCAGGCGTGCAAGGTCCGGCACCAGTTTCAGGATTCGCATCACCAGATCGCCCAGTTTTGGCGTCGCTGGCAGATCAGCCCCCCAAGAGGTGAGATCAACGCCGGTCAGAACGACTTCGTTATAGCCTTTGTCGACCAGCCGTTTGATTTGGTCGACCACAACGCCTGCGGGGACCGAGCGAGAGTTGCCGCGCCCGTAGGGGATGATGCAGAAGGTGCAGCGGTGATCGCAGCCGTTTTGCACCTGCACATAAGCGCGCGACCGGCTGCCAAAGCCGTCGATCAGATGGCCAGCGGTCTCGGTCACCGACATAATGTCATCAACCTGGATTTTTTCAGTCTTACCAATGAAATTGGGCGCCATATTGGTCCAGGTTTCTCGCTGCATCTTTTCGGTGTTGCCGATCACCGTGTCGACCTCTGTCATGGCGGCAAAGGTCTCGGGTTCTGTCTGCGCGGCGCAGCCGGTGACCACGATGCGGGCCTCGGGATTTTCGCGGCGCAGGCGGCGGATTTCCTGCCGGGATTTACGCACAGCTTCGGCGGTGACGGCGCAGGTGTTCACCACCACCAGGTCCTGCAAGCCTGCCGCCTGTGACAGCTCCTTCATCGCCTCGGTTTCATAGGCGTTGAGGCGACAGCCGAGGGTGGTGAATTTTGGGGTGCTCATGTCAGAGGCTTTCCAGAAAGGCGCGGGTAAAGCTGCCGCTGAACACATGCATGGTAGGGCCGGTCATCCAGACGCCATCGGCGCGCCAGTCAATCCACAGGGTGCCGCCATCCAGATCGATCTGCACCTTGCGCCCTGTCAGACCCTTGCGGGCTGCGGCCACTGCGGTGGCGCAGGACGACGAGCCAGAGGCCAGTGTCACGCCCACACCGCGCTCCCAGACCCGCATACGGATATGATCAGGGCCAACAAGATGCGCCACCTGCACATTGGTGCGCTCGGGATACAGCGGGTGATGTTCATAGCGGGGGCCGAATTCGGCCAGTGGGATCAGCTCGGCATCATCGACAAAGAAGGTGCAGTG
The DNA here is from genome assembly GCA_034111985.1 of Pseudophaeobacter sp. Lineage (GTDB taxonomy): Bacteria > Pseudomonadota > Alphaproteobacteria > Rhodobacterales > Rhodobacteraceae > Pseudophaeobacter. The sequence goes on along the minus strand of JAWUWF010000035.1, from coordinate 1,078 downwards.
GGGATTGCCCATGCCGGTGGCTGTTGGCGCGCCCTCAATGGGCAGCTCCAGCGTATCCATTGCCTCTGCCAGGGGGATGTCCTGCCAGTCCAGCTGTGGCTGGCCCATGTTGACCGAGGTAAGCCCCTCTCCGGCGTCACGGGCAAAGAGATCGCCGCGATCGGTGGTGAGGTGCAGTGCGTCCTTGCCGCTCTCGTCCATCAGGTGACGGGCGATGCAGCGGGTTGCATTGCCACAGGCGCCCGAAGTTGAGCCATCGGCATTGTAAAAGGTGAGATGCGCATCCCCCGCGCCCCGTTCGATCAGCGCAAGCTGGTCAAAGCCAACGCCAAATTGACGATGGGCGATTCCCTTTGCCAATGCAGGGGTGATCTGCAGATCCTGTGTGCGCGCGTCGACCACGACAAAGTCGTTGCCCAGCCCGTGCATCTTCATGAAGGGGAAATGGATATGTGATTGCATGCTCATATCGGGCATATAGACCTGCGGTGAAAATGAATCCAGCCTGTGACGCATAAACTTCAAAAAAGGGCTTGACCCAATACCCTGCTAACCGTAGACAGCCGCCAATCGGGACGCAGTGATTGACGATATCACAGTAAACGATAACAAAATAAGTGCTTGATCCATTTGGAAAAATCGCTTAGACCGCCACAAGAAAGTGGGCCGTTAGCTCAGCTGGTAGAGCAACTGACTTTTAATCAGTAGGTCGATGGTTCGAACCCATCACGGCTCACCACTTGTCCAGAAGGGCAGGTGGTGTCTCACTTTCTCGGGCATGCATATTCAAAATCACCGTCCAAATCCCTAGAGAATCGCCTCTATTGCAGGCTTGAGATACAGCGCACCTGTAGCCAGAAGTACAGGCCGTGCGCTCATCCATTTCACATGGTGAGGGGGAGGCTCAGTTGAGCTTTACTGCTGGTCTGGGCCAGCTGTGAAAACTGGCGGCCAAGGCGCTGTTCTGCCTGCAAAACCACCTGCGCGGCTGCACGGGCATCTTCGCCTGCGTCATGGTGGGTAAACTCAAGCCCTAGTTCTCGTTTCAGATTGGCGAGCCCATGGCCCCCATTGCCCT
>JAWUWF010000034.1:0-27715 GCA_034111985.1 Pseudophaeobacter sp. | reverse complement strand
CACGGGGGCACTTGCGCATGGGCGTCCCGCTGACAAGATAAGGGATGTCTGAATTTGAAGTCGGCTAAGGAGGCCGTGAGCCATGTTTGAAAACCTATCCGAACGGCTTTCCGGAGTCTTTGACCGGCTGACCAAACAGGGCGCGCTCTCTGAAGAAGACGTCAAAACAGCCCTGCGCGAAGTGCGTGTTGCCCTGCTGGAGGCCGATGTCTCGCTGCCGGTGGCGCGTGATTTTGTCAAAAAGGTTCAGGAGCAGGCCACCGGACAGTCGGTGACCAAATCGGTCACCCCCGGCCAGCAGGTTGTCAAAATTGTCCATGATGCGCTGGTAGATGTGCTGCGCGGCAACGAAGACCTCGGCACCCTTAAAATCGACAGCCCGCCCGCACCGATCCTGATGGTGGGCCTGCAGGGCTCCGGTAAGACCACCACCACCGGTAAGCTGGCCAAGCGTCTGAAGGAAAAAGAGGGCAAGCGCGTCCTGATGGCCTCGCTTGACGTCTACCGCCCGGCGGCGATGGAGCAGCTGGCGGTGCTTGGCGCCCAGATTGGCGTCGACACCCTGCCGATTGTTGCCGGCCAAAAACCCGTCGACATTGCCAAACGTGCCAAACAGCAGGCAGCCCTTGGCGGCTATGACGTCTATATGCTGGATACCGCCGGCCGGTTGCAAATCGACGAAGTCCTGATGCAGGAAGTCGAAGACGTTCGCGATGTCGTTTCTCCACGCGAAACCCTGCTGGTGGTCGATGGTCTGACCGGTCAGGTCGCGGTTGAGGTCGCAGAAGAATTTGACGCCAAGATCGGCATCTCCGGAGTGGTGCTCACCCGGATGGATGGCGACGGGCGCGGCGGTGCGGCCCTGTCCATGCGGGCCGTCACAGGCAAGCCGATCCGCTTTGTCGGTCTTGGCGAAAAGATGGACGCCATCGAGACCTTCGAGCCCGAGCGCGTCGCGGGTCGTATCCTTGGCATGGGCGACATTGTTGCGCTGGTAGAAAAGGCCCAGGAAACCATCGAGGCCGAACAGGCCGAGCGCATGATGAAGCGCATGATGAAGGGTCATTTCAATATGAATGACCTGAAACTGCAGCTGGAGCAAATGCTGCAGATGGGCGGCATGGAAGGCATGATGTCGATGATGCCCGGTATGGGCAAAATGGCCAAACAGGTGCAGGAGTCGGGCATGGACGACAAGGTGCTCAAGCGCCAGATCGCCATGATCCAATCGATGACAAAGATAGAGCGCGCCAACCCCGGCCTGCTGCAGGCGAGCCGCAAGAAACGCATCGTGGCCGGCGCCGGCATGCAGGTCTCTGATCTGAACAAGCTTTTGAAAATGCACCGCCAGATGTCGGACATGATGAAGAAGATCGGCAAGATGGGCAAAGGCAAGATGCTGAAAGAAGCCATGAAAGGCATGCTTGGCAAAGGTAGCGGCATGGGCGACATGGCGGGGATGGATCCCAGCCAGATGGACCCCAAAGCACTGGAAGCGGCCGCAAAGGCCATGGGCCAGGCCAAGGGCATGCCCGGTGGTCTGCCCGGACTTGGTGGCATGGGCGGACTGGGCGGCATGGGTATGCCCGGTGGCCTTTCTGGATTTGGCAAAAAGAAGTAACATGACCCAGATCCCCACCATAGAAACTCAGCGCCTTGTGATGCGCGCACCGGCGTTGAGAGATTTCGACGCGCTCTGCGCCTTCTATGCCTCTGCGCGCGCTGATTTTGTGGGCGGGCAGATGGAGCCGGAACAGGTCTGGCGTCACCTCGCGGTTGAGATCGGCCACTGGCAGATGCTCGGCTACGGTCGCTGGACGCTGGAAGAAAAAGAAACCGGCAAACCCGCAGGCATCATTGGCTTGTGGAACCCCGAGGGCTGGCCCGAGCCGGAAATCGGCTGGGACCTGTTTGAGGGTTTTGGCGGCAAGGGCTACGCCACCGAGGCGGCAACAGCGGCGCGCGCCTTTGCCTATGACACCCTTGGCTGGAAAACCGCGATCAGCCTGGTCGCGCCTGAAAACGACGCCTCGCGCAAAGTGGCCAAGCGCCTTGGCGCAACACGCGATAGCGACTTTACCCATCCTCGGTTTGGCACGATGGAAGTCTGGCGCCACATTGGCGCGGATGACCTCACATCCGGTGGCATGGAGGGCTACGCATGACCGCTATGACCCTACCCATTCCGGTGCTCAACACCGAGCGCCTTACCCTGCGCGCGCCACTTCTGGGCGACCTCAAAGCCATGGCCGCTTTTTTCGAGACGCGCCGCAGCCATATGGTTGGCGGCCCGCGCGATGCCATGGGCAGCTATACCTCGCTGATCTCGCGCCTGGGGCATTGGGTGCTCAACGGCTATGGGCTGTGGCATATCGTCGAAAAGACTTCGGGGGCCTTCATCGGCTGGACCGGCGTCATTTTCGCCCCCGCCTGGTCGGAGCCGGAACTGGGCTGGAGCCTGTTTGACGGTGCCGAGGGCAAGGGCTATGCCTTTGAGGCCGCCACTGCTGCGCGGCGCTATGCTGCCAGCCACCAGAACCTGAACGGCGTGGTCAGCTATATTGCCCCCGAAAATGCCCGTTCCATGGCACTGGCCGCGCGGCTTGGCGCGCATTTTGAACGCGATGCCGAGCTGCTGGGCAAGCCCTGCCAGATCTGGCGTCATCCGAAACTGGAGGTGCCAGCATGAGCCGGAGCATTCCTGTTATCGAGACCAAACGCCTGATCCTGCGCGGCCCCGAAGCCAAGGACTACCCCGATTTTGAGGCGACGTTCTCCTCGTACCGGGCGCGGTTCATGGGTGGCCCCCTGAACACCTATGAAGCCTGGATGCTCTATGCCGCCGAAATAGGTCACTGGCAGATCCACGGCTTTGGCATGTGGATGATCCACGACAAGGTGACGGATGAGACCTACGGCATGGCCGGCGGCTGGATGCCCGCAGGCTGGCCCGAACGTGAGATCGCCTGGATCATCTGGCCCGACGCGGCTGGCCACGGCTACGCGCTGGAAGCCACCAATGCCGCCCGCGCCTATTTTTACAACACCATGGGGTGGGACACAGCTGTCAGCTACCTCGACCCAAAGAACCTCGACTCGATCCGTCTGGCCGAACGCCTTGGCGCAACCAAGGACCATGCGGCCACCACCATTGATGGCAATGACGCGGTTTACCGGCACCCCTCGGCTGCGGCGCTGCAGGGCAGCCAGATCGCGCATGGCATCGAGATGGAAATCAGCCACTACGCTGACCCGCTGTTCAAACCAAAAGGATGGGCCCTTGACTGATACCGTAAACCCACCCAAGGACGGCCTCGACGATGTGGCCCGCGCCGCAGAGATCCTGATGGGTCACCGCGAGAGCATCGACCGGCTCGACGCCATCCTCGTCTATACCTTAGGCGAGCGCTTTAAACACACACAGGCCGTTGGTCAGCTGAAAGCTGAACATGACCTGCCGCCCTCGGATCCCACCCGTGAAGGCACGCAGATCGCACGGCTCGAAGATTTGGCGAAACGGGCCAACCTGGACCCCGATTTTGCCAAGGCTTTCTTGAATTTCATTATTCAGGAAGTCATCAGACACCATAAGAAACACCAGGAATAACAGGGATTTCCCTGTAAACGCCATCAAAGGAGACTACACCCATGGCTATTAAAATTCGTCTGGCCCGTGGCGGCTCGAAAAAACGCCCCTTTTACCGCATCGTGGCTGCTGACAGCCGCATGCCACGTGACGGCCGTTTTGTTGAAAAGCTCGGAACCTATAACCCGCTGCTGCCCAAAGACAACGAAGAGCGCGTGAAAATGGACATGGAGCGCGTTCAGTACTGGCTCGGCCAGGGCGCACAGGTCACCGACCGTATCGCCCGTATGCTCGAAGCAGCTGGCGTCCGTGAAAAGACTGACCGCGCCAACCCTAAAAAGGGCACACCCGGTAAAAAAGCCGTGGCACGCGCTGAAGAAAAAGCCGCCAAGGCTGCGGCTCCCGCCGACGCGGAATAAGAGCATGGGGTCGCGGGACCTGCCCCTCACGGGGCTTGAGGGAGAGGCCTGCACTGGCGCATTTCCCGAAGCGTTCCGCGCCCAGCTTGATCTCTTGATGCGGCAGCGACGCGATGTGCGCCGCTTCCGTACGGATCCGGTTGATGAGGCAGTGCTCGCGCGCTGCCTCACTGCCATCCAGCTGGCCCCCTCGGTGGGGTTAAGCGAACCCTGGCGCCTGTTGCGCATCACCAGCGATGCCGCACGGGATGCTGCCCTGAAGAATTTCGAAAAAGCCAACGCCGAGGCCCTGGCCGGGTACTCTGGCACGCAAGCCACTCTCTACGCGGGCTTGAAACTGTCGGGCATGCGTGATGCCCCGGTGCAGCTGGCGATCTATTGCGATGACGAAACCGCCCAGGGCCACGGGCTTGGCGCGGCCACCATGCCAGAGATGCGGCGCTATTCTGTCGTCTCAGCCGTCACCCTGTTCTGGCTGGCCTTACGGGCCGAGGGACTTGGCCTTGGCTGGGTCTCGGTGCTGGACCCTGCGCAATTGAACCAGGATTTGCAGGTGCCAGACGGCTGGCATTTGATCGGCTATTTCTGCATCGGCCACCCCGAAGAGCTCTCGGACAGCCCCGAGCTGGAGCGCAAAGGCTGGGAAAACCGCCAAGGCAGCCTGCAGATAGAGACACGCTAGCTGCATGGGGGGTCTGATCCGTCTTGTAATTTTTGTTGGGATCGCCTTTACCTCGGGCATTCTGTTTGAGCGCAGCCATCAAAAGGACCTATGCGCACAATCTGGCGGCCAATGGATGCGCGCTGGATTCTGTGCCGGAGAGTGAACCCATGAGTGCCCCCCAAACACCCCCTGAGAAAGACCTGATCTGTGTCGGCGCAATTGCCGGATCTTACGGCATACGCGGTGAAGTGCGCCTCAAAAGCTTTTGCGCCCAGCCCGAAGAGATCGAGGCCTATTCCCCCCTCACCAATGAGGACGGCAGCCAAAGCTACAGCCTGACCCTAAGCCGTGCGGTCAAAGGCGGTTTTTGCGGCCATATCGACGGCATCGAGACCAAGGAACAGGCCGATGCCCTGAAAGGTCTGCGCCTGTTCACCTCGCGCGACCAGCTGCCCACGCTGCCCAGTGATGAATATTACCACGCGGATCTTATCGGGGTGAAGGTCTATGACACCGGCGGCGTTTTGCTCGGGTCGGTAAAGTCGGTGCAGAACCATGGCGCCAGCGATCTGTTGGAACTGCAGGGAGCAGGCCTGAAAGGGACTGTGTTCCTGCCCTTTACTCTGGAGGTGGTGCCAACCGTGGATTTGGAACAGGGCCGCATTGTCGCCGATCCGCCAGAGGGGCTGTTTTAGACCTGGAGATTAGACCGCCAGGTCAGTCAGCTTCATCAGCAAGCAATGAATCCAGAACCCGAACAGCTGACGCAGCCTTCATTGAGGTTCGCGACAGATCCGGCTGTTTTCGGCCCAGGCTGACCCAAAACCTGAACAGGCGCCAAGCAAACAAGAACCGGAACACCGGGTCATCTGTCAGTCTGGTACCGTAGCCTTCTTCGAAAGCCGCCCAATCCGCCTGAGCGACCAAGCCGAACCCAGGAATGGCGCCATCAGAGGCAAGGTGCTCCGGGCAGTTTGCCAGCCAGATATCGGCAATATCGCGCTGCGGAAAAATAGCGTCGTGATTGAGGAAATCAATAAACGAAACCTCCGTATCCGACATGATGATATTGCGCAGATGCAAGTCACCATGGGCCAAAGCGCTGCGGAACTCCGTCCCTCGCGCCAACCGGGCCGCCCGGTGCAGATGTGCGCACAAACCCAGAAATCGACTGTGTTTAGGCAGCCGAAGCCGCCCTTGGCGCACAGCTAGCGCCCGGTCAGAGACCATTTTCAGAAACGGTTTTGGCCAAAACAGCCTGACCCCAGCATCCGATACCCGGTGCAGCTCGGCAACAGCATGGCCGAGCCGACGCAAGACGTCTTCTCTGGCACCAAAGCCATAATCCGTCAGTGCCAATGTACGGTAGACCGTATCGCCCTGGGCAAAATCCATCAATGCATAGGGGTGCTGCGGGTGCTGCCACAACAATTCCGGAGCGGAGACGCCAGGCACTGACTTCAGGCTTTGGGCGGCCTTGCGCTGTCGCTCCAGTTCCCGGATCAAGGGCCGGGGGTTCTCCGTCTCAAAATCAGCCCGCAACACATAGCGCTGCCCAGCGGCTGTCTTGACCTCCAGCACACAGCGACGATGCTCAAGGAAATGATTGGACCGCAACCTGCGAAAGACGGCCCCGTCTTCAGCCAGACCGACAGCAGATGCGGCACGGGGCCAAAGCGCCTGGGCCCGCGCCTGAACCTCTTCAAGGACCGCATCGGGATCAAGGTTCGGTGCATTGGGCAGCATTTCTGAATTCATCCAAACACCAGTGCTTTCTATTGCGCAAAAACCTGATTGCACTAAATAGCAACTTTATGACTACACCAAACAAATCCCATGGTCGCAAGGCCATTCGCCCGTCCCTAAAACCGCGAGAGCTGATGACGCCACCGCCCGAGCTGGTCGGCGTCTGGAAGGCCAAGATCCTGACGCTGTTCCCGACAGCCTTTCCCGGCGTGTTGGGCGAGAGCCTCACAGGCAAAGCGCTGCAAGAGGGGCTCTGGCAGCTGGAGACCCTGGATCTGCGCGAATTTGGTGTGGGGAGGCATCGCAATGTCGATGACACCCCGGCAGGCGGCGGCGCAGGCATGGTTCTGCGCGCCGATGTTTTGGGCACTGCCATTGACAAGGCGATGGCCGACACCACGGCGCCGCAGGGCGGCAACTGGCCACTGATTTACCTCAGCCCACGCGGTCGCCGCATGGATCAGGCGATGATGCAGGATCTGGCGCGCTGCGACGGCGTAACCCTGCTGTGTGGTCGCTTTGAAGGCGTCGATGAGCGGGTGCTGCAGCAGTACAACATTCAAGAGGTCTCGCTGGGCGATTTTGTCATGACCGGCGGCGAGCTGGCGGCGCAGGCGCTGATTGATGCCACCGTGCGGCTGATCCCCGGCGTACTGGGCAATCAGGCCTCAACCGAAGAAGAGAGCTTTTCCTCGGGCCTTTTGGAGCATCCGCAATACACCCGCCCTGCTGAGTGGCAGGGTCGCAAAATTCCCGATGTGCTGATGTCCGGCCACCACGGCAAGGTGGCCGACTGGCGCCAGGCCATGTCGGAAGAGATCACCAAGGCCCGCCGCCCCGATTTGTGGCAGGCCTATGAGGCCAGCCGACCCGCCCCAAAACCCAAGCGCAAAAAGAAGTGACGCTTAGTCAACCACGACAGCCAGCCCGCTTCTATGCATCATACCTGCAATCATTTGATAGTATATTTGCGGCTGTGTAACTGCGGCTACGCAGACCGGGGAGAGACGTGATGGCTCGAATTTTACTACGCCTGTTGGCGGGACTTGTTCTGGTAATTGTGGTCCTGCTGGCCGTGCTGGCCTTCAACACGCTGCGCTACAAACCCTCCGAGGCGGCGGTCTCCGCCGAGGCCTTTGACCTTGGGGCAGATACCGAGGCGGCAACAGCCGCCCTGTCAAAGGCCGTGCAATTCCAGACCGTATCCGATGATCTGAGCCGCCCGGATTTTGCGCAATTCCTTGCCTTTCTTACCGAGACCTATCCCGGCGTTCACGCCACCATGCAGCGCGAGATGTTGGCCGCGCAGACACCGCTCTATAAATGGCAGGGCAGCGATGACAGCCTGCAACCGGTTCTGCTGGCGGCGCATTATGACGTGGTGCCAATCCCTCCGGGATCGCTGCAGCACTGGGATCAACCGCCCTTTGCCGGCATCGTCTCGGATGGCTTTGTCTGGGGGCGCGGCACGCTGGACAACAAGGGCGCGCTGATCGCCATGATGAGCGCAGCCGAGCATATGATCACCCAAGGCTTCACCCCCAAGCGCAGCGTCTATTTCAGCTTTGGTGGCGATGAAGAAATTGGCGGGCTGGGGGCCAAGGCGGTCGCGGAGCACCTGACGGCGCAGGGCGTACAATTGGCCTGGGCACTGGATGAAGGCTCCTTTGTGCTCGACAAGATCATCCCCGGCTTGGATCAGCCGGTGGCCAGCATCAACCTGTCAGAAAAGGGCTATGTGACGCTGGAGCTGGTGGCCACCTCTCCGGGCGGACATTCCTCGATGCCGCCGCGCATGACTGCTGTGGGCCGCATTGCCCGTGCCGTTGACAGGTTGCAGGCCAATCCGGTGCCGGGCGGCCTGACGGGCATCTCTGAAGAGTTCTTTGATGCGCTGGGGCGCTATTTCCCGATCGACAAACGAGTGGTCTTTGCCAATCGCTGGCTATTCAATCCAGTGCTCGAAGGCATCCTGTCAGGGGCTCCGTCAACCGACGCCATGCTGCGCACCACCACAGCACCCACCATGCTGTCGGGATCCAGCAAGGAAAACGTCCTGGCCGCAGAGGCCACAGCCACCATCAATTTCCGCATCCACCCGCGCGACAGTGTCGACAGTATTCTGGCCCATGTGCGCGCCACTGTGGATGATCCCGAAATTGAAATCCGCCTCGATCAGGGGTTTGCCAGCGCCGCGTCGCCGGTCTCGTCGGTGGATGGGCAGGGCTACAAGGATATCGAGACCTCCATCCTGGCCGCCTTTGGCCCCCTCGCCACTGTGCCGGGCCTGACCATTGCAGCCACCGATGCCCGCCACTACGCCCGTGCCGCAGATGCCGCCTACCGGATCAACCCGTTCAAGATCGACGGTGGGGATCTGGAGCGGTTTCATGGCATAAACGAGCGCCTGTCGGTCGAAAACCTTGAAGTTGGCATCAACTTCTTTGGTGCCCTGCTGCAAAAGCAGTAAACAAAGGCCTCTGGGGCCTGCGGGCTATTGATCCGGACCCGCATTTACCCTACAGACCGGCTACTTGGATTCGCTTTTGCGGCTCCGGGGCGTTGGTTATTGGACCACTCATCCCTGCCCGGCCTTCTTCGGCCATCGCAGTGTGGTCCACCCCGACACATTAATGAACGGACGACTTTACCTCTGGCGGGCTGCAAATTGTGGGACCCGGTGAAGACCAAGAGCTCTGAGGACGCGCAAATACTTCGTGGAAAAACCACGAGCAATTTAGGAGACAGCGATGAACCTGATCGCACAGCTGGAGGCGGAACAAGTTGCCGCCTTGGGGAAAGACATCCCCGACTTCAAAGCCGGTGACACCATCCGTGTCGGCTATAAAGTGACCGAAGGCTCGCGTTCGCGGGTCCAGAACTACGAAGGCGTTTGCATCAGCCGTAAAAACGGCTCGAGCATTTCCGGTTCCTTCACCGTTCGCAAGATTTCCTTTGGCGAAGGCGTGGAACGTGTGTTCCCGCTGCACTCGACCAATATCGACAGCATCACCGTTGTCCGTCGTGGCCGCGTTCGTCGTGCCAAGCTGTACTACCTGCGCGCCCTGCGCGGTAAGTCCGCACGGATCTCGGAAGATTCAAACTACAAAGCCAAAAAAGCATAAGGAGCGGTATCATGAAAAAAGATATTCACCCCGATTACCACTTCATCAACGTCAAAATGACGGATGGCACCATTCTGCAGATGCGCTCCACCTGGGGCAAAGAAGGCGACCAGATGTCGCTGGACATCGACCCCACAGTGCACCCTGCCTGGACCGGTGGTAACACCCGTCTGATGGATGCCGGCGGCCGCGTCTCCAAGTTCAAAAAGAAATACGAAGGTCTGGGCTTCTAAGCATCCCGCCTTTGCAGTTTCGAAAAGCCGCTCCAAGTTTGGGGCGGCTTTTTTTATCGCCTCTTGCCAACAGGGCATGGGTGCAAGCAGGGGGTGGGCGACAGACAAGTGACAGTCGGCCTCACGGCCCAGAATGCGCGCCGTGCAGCTCTGGTGCCCCGGCCTGTCTCCCTGCACCAAAGCCCCGCACTAAATCCTGAGGCAATCGATCTAATTCAGGCCCTAACGCGGGCCGATAGGGTGATTTGGACGCTTCCCATTGATTCGCCCCGACTCTATAGTCGCGACAACAGAAGCGCGCGAGCAGCGCTGAGAACCAAAGGGACCAAAAGATGGCGCATATCATAGTCGTCGGCAACGAAAAGGGCGGTGCCGGCAAATCCACCGTCTCGATGCATGTGGCCACCACTCTGGCCCGCCTTGGCCACAAGGTGGCAGCCCTAGACCTGGACCTGCGGCAGCGCTCGCTGGGGCGCTATCTGGAAAACCGCAAGGAGTTCATGGAGAAGGCTGCCCTCGACCTGCCAAGTGTCGAGTTGCACGAGCTGCCCGAAATCGATGCCGAAACCCTGCAGCCGGGCGAAAACATCTATGATCATCGTCTCTCTGCTGCGGTCTCCAGCCTTGAGCCCGACAATGATTTTATCCTGATCGACTGCCCCGGCTCTCATACCCGGTTGAGCCAGGTGGCGCATTCGCTGGCCGACACCCTGATCACGCCCCTGAATGACAGCTTTGTGGACTTTGACCTGCTGGCCCATACGGACCAGAAAGGCGAAAAGATCACCGGCCCCTCGGTCTATTCCGAGATGGTCTGGAATGCCCGCCAGCTGCGCGCTCAGGCCGGGCTGAAACCCATCGACTGGATCGTGATCCGCAACCGTGTGGGCACCCAGCGTATGGTCAACAAGGAAAAGATGGAACGCGCCATCGGTATGCTGTCCAAGCGCATTGGCTTTCGCGTTGGGCCCGGTTTTTCCGAACGGGTGATCTTTCGTGAACTGTTCCCCCGCGGCCTGACGCTTTTGGACCTCAAGGACATTGGCATCAAGCAGCTCAACATCTCGAATATCGCCGCCCGCCAGGAGCTGCGTGACATGATGAAAGCGGTAAACCTGCCTGGCGTCGAAATCGACATCTAAAAGCAAAGACCATAGATCACCCGGGAAACGGCCAGAGGCAGAGGATCACTCTGCCTCGTGACAACAGATGCAGATTTTATTGTTGTCCAGGTCCCGAAAATACGCGCCGTAGTAATCTGGGTGATAATGCGGGCGCAGCCCCGGTTTGCCCTCATCGGCGGCACCAAGGGCAAGCGCAATCGCATGACATTGGTCAACCTGTTGCCGGGTGTCCGACTGCAACGCCAGCATTTGACCATTTCCGGCTGAATGGACGCCACCATCCAGCGGCACCCCCACCACAAACAAGGGGCGTGGGTTATCCCTGTGCTGCCACCCGGCCCACCCCATCTCTGAATGGAAAAATTTCTGCTCGATTCCAAGGGGCTTGAGGACAGCATCGAAAAACACAACAGCCTGTTCAAGGTCATGGGTTCCCAAATTCACATGAGAAAACACTTGGCTATCCTCCGCCGCTGGTCATATCGGTGCAAAGCTTAGAAACCCAAGGAGCATGACGTTAGTCTTCCACATAGGGCATGAGCTTTGTCACCACACCATGGGAGCGGTAGATCGTAAATAGCTCCATGGGCGTCGCGACCCCCCGCAGCATGTAGCGCCCCAGAGAGACCATGTCGTGCTCTGCTCCGTTCACGGCGTTCTGCACCACCTGCGAGAAAATCAGGTTCTGCCCGACAGAGCGATGCATGCCGGCAATGCGCGCGGTCTGGTTCACAGCCGGGCCGATCACGGTAAAATCGAGCCGGTTTTCGGCGCCAATATTGCCATACAGAATGCGCCCCGCATGCAGCGCCAGCGTCCAGTCGGTGACCGGCAGGCCCAGGGCAATACGCTCCTCATTGCGCCGCCCAATATTGCGACACATATCAGCCGCGGCATCCAGGGCTGCAGTGGCATCCTTTTCAATCGAGCCCAGATTGAACATGATCAACATGCCATCGCCAAGGAACTTAAGAATATTGCCGCCGCGGCCCTGGGTTGCCGCCACAGCAATGCCAAAATAGTCATTGAGCATCTCAATCAGCTCCGGCCCCGGCAGCTCTCCGGCGAGGCTGGTGAAACCTTTAAGGTCGAACAGGCCAATCACTGCGTTGATCTCGCTGGAAGAGCCACGCTGGAACTCTCCCGACAGCACCCGCTGTCCGGGATCACGCCCCAGGTAGGTCTGCAACAGATCACTGGCCATCTGGTGGTTTGACATCGACTTTAGCGCAAGCCCCAGCACCGGATAAAGCGCCTGGATCAGGTCGGTATCCTGCTGCGAGAACCCCTCGGGCCTGTCCGAGGTCCAAGAGGCCAGCACCCCCTCTGGCGGGGCATTGGGGTCCGTTGGTGCGTCGTCATCCGTGAACGGCAGGGTGAGGGCAAAATACTGGGTCGCGCCCTGGTCTTTCAGCTCTTTCAGCAGCGGAAACAGGACGAGGTTTTCACCTGTGAAATCGGAGTGAAACGCATCCAGCCCCTGCTCCAGCATCCGGTAAAAGGGGCTTTTGAGCCAGGCGTCAAGCGGCGCTTCACGGCGCTCATAATGCTCATGCGAGATCCCGTCTGAACGGGTCCAGTTGTATCCGATACCGCCAAATTTGGGATGAAAGGCCCGCTGCGCCAGATGGAAACGCCACAGCGGCACCCCCACCTCCACCAGCTTTTCGCAAAAGATGTTGAGCAGCTCCTGCCGGCCACTGCTGCGCAGCCCCTGTTTGACCAACCAATGGGTCAGCGATGCCACTCTCTCGTCCAGGAAATCCATGTCTGCCCAGCCCTTCCTCTCTTGCGCGTGCCATGCGCGAGGCCGGTCCCGGCCCTAGCCCTGCCCGCCTGTTTCAGCGCGCGGATCGTCTATCCCCGCCAGCTGCCGCAGCATACGGCGCAGCAGCGCCACCTCTTGCGGAGTGAAACGCGCCGCCAGTTCCGCATCATAGCTCTGGGCCTGGGCTCTCAGGTCACGATAAGCCGCTTCGCCCGCCGGTGTAAGCCGCAAATGTTCTGCCCGCCGGTCCTTTTCATCCCGGCTGCGGGATACGAATCGCCGCTCTGCCAGTTTGGCCACAGCCCGGCTGATCTTGGTCTTGTGGATCTTGGCCCGCGCGCTGATGTCTTTGGCCGTCATTTGGCCAAAGACTCCCAAATGAAACAGCACCCGCCACTCATTGCGCAGCATGCCATAGCGGTTTTTGTAGTGGGCCTGAAACGCCAGCGAAGACTCCTCGGCTGCCCGGTTCAGCAAAAAAGGCAGAAAATCCTGCAGCGAAAAATCATCTTTTTCTGTCATGGCACTCTCCTTACCCTTGTTAGTTACAAAAACAACTATTATTTCCGCAAGTAGAAAAGGAGCGTGCCCCATGAACAAAGCTGCTGATCCCCATGAGATGATCCAGGCCCCCTCTCTTGCAGGCCCACACGAGGGCTATATGCCGGGCTTTGGCAATGACTTTGAGAGCGAGGTCCTGCCCGGTGCCATGCCCCAGGGCATGAACAGCCCGCAGAAATGTAACTACGGTCTTTATGGTGAGCAGCTCTCTGGCACGGCCTTTACGGCGGACCCACCAGAGCGCACCTGGTGCTATCGCATCCGCCCTTCTGTGAAGCATTCGCATCGCTACACCAAGATCGATCTGCCCTATTGGAAATCTGCACCGCATGTTGACCCCGATGTTGCCAGCCTTGGCCAGTATCGCTGGGATCCTGTGGCCCATGATGGCCAGTCTCTGACCTGGCTCACGGGTATGAAGACCATGACCACTGCAGGCGACGTGAACACCCAGGTCGGCATGGCCAACCATGTCTATCTGGTCACCGACAGCATGGTCGACAGCTACTTCTTCTCAGCGGATTCCGAGCTGCTGGTGGTGCCACAAGAGGGCCGCCTGCGCTTTGCCACTGAGCTGGGCATCATTGATGTGGAGCCGCAGGAAATCGCCATAATTCCACGTGGTCTGGTTTACCGGGTTGAGGTGTTGGAAGGCCCCTGCCGTGGCTTTGTCTGCGAAAACTACGGTCAAAAGTTTGAGCTGCCGGGCCGTGGACCCATCGGTGCCAACTGCATGGCCAACCCTCGTGATTTTAAGGCACCTGTGGCCGCCTATGAAGACCGCGAAGTGCCCTCGACCGTGACCATAAAATGGTGCGGCCAGTTCCATGAGACCAAGATTGACCAGTCGCCGCTGGATGTGGTTGCCTGGCACGGCAACTACGCGCCTTATAAATATGATCTGAAGACCTACTGCCCGGTTGGCGCCATCCTGTTTGACCACCCGGATCCGTCGATCTTTACAGTGCTGACAGCGCCTTCTGGCGTGCCGGGTACGGCTAATATCGATTTTGTGCTGTTCCGCGATCGCTGGATGGTGGCGGAAAACACCTTCCGTCCGCCCTGGTATCACAAGAACATCATGTCCGAGATGATGGGCAATATTTACGGCCAGTACGATGCCAAACCCAAGGGCTTTGTGCCCGGTGGCATGTCGCTGCATAACATGATGATCCCGCATGGACCGGACAAAAACGCCTTTGAAGGGGCTTCAAACTCCAACCTCGGCCCCGAGAAGCTGGAAAACACCATGTCCTTTATGATTGAGACCCGGTTTCCGCAGCACCTGACCGCCTTTGCCGCCAAGGAAGCTCCCTTGCAGGACGACTACATCGATTGCTGGTCTGACATGGAAAAGAAATTCGACGGCACGCCGGGCATGAAATAGAGGTAGTGTTTAGTAGACTTGGCCTGAATGCGTAAAAGGCAGGGGGCGCTGCCCCCTCTGGGCCCATAAGGGCCCATTCACCCCGGAGGTATTTCCGGCAAGATGAAATGGGATCTGCGGATCTCGCAACACTCTGGAGGCCCTATGCCGCTTCTGAAATCCTGGGTTGCCTCGGCAAATGACGCCGCGCACCCTTTTCCACTGAACAACCTGCCCTATGGGGTGTTCTCCACCGAAGACAGTGATCCCCGCTGTGGCGTGGCGATTGGCGATATGATCCTGGACTGCCAGGCCGCTGAAGAGGCCGGCCTGTTGCAACTGGTGGACTACCCACTGTTTGAAATGCCGTTCTGGAACGAGATGATGGAAGAGGGCCCCGCTGTCTGGGCCGCACTGCGGTCCCGTCTCACAGCCTTGCTCAGCGAAGGGGCCGCCGAGCAGGCCAAGGTTGCGGCGCTACTGACACCACAGTCCGAGGCCGAGCTGCACATGCCGCTGGCGGTCGCGGAGTACACCGACTTTTATGCCGGCATGCAGCACGCCAAGAACATGGGCGCAATTCTGCGCGGATCTCCCGATCTGCCCGCCAACTGGCTGCATATCCCCATTGGCTACAATGGTCGTGCCTCCTCGGTTGTGGTCTCGGGCACCGAAATTCACCGGCCCAACGGCCAGACCAAAGCGCCCGACGCCGACGCCCCCTCGTTTGGGACCACCAAGCGGCTGGATATCGAGCTGGAAATGGGCGCCATCGTTGGCACCGGGTCTGAGTTTGGCCAGCCCATCACCGTTGATGAAGCCGATGCCATGATCTTTGGCTATGTGTTGCTCAACGACTGGTCCGCCCGCGACATTCAGGGCTGGGAATATCAGCCGCTGGGACCATTTCAGGGCAAGGCCTTTGGCACCTCAATCTCTCCCTGGATCGTCACAGCAGCCGCGCTGGAATCATTCCGCGCCCCGACACCTGCGCGCGAGAAAGAACTGCTGCCTTACCTCGATGGCACAAAGGATGGGTTGTACAATATCGAGCTGGAAGTGCTGATGCAGCCCGAAGGCGCTGCAACCGCAACCTCGCTGTCCAAAACCAACTACAACCGGATGTATTACTCCGCTGCCGAACAGCTGTGCCACCACGCCATTGGCGGCTGCGAGATGAACACCGGTGATTTGCTGGGCTCCGGTACCATTTCCGGCGCGGAACGCTCTGAGTTTGGATCGCTCATGGAGCTGAGCTGGGCCGGGCGCGAGCCATTCACGCTGGATACAGGCGAGAGCCGTGGCTTTATCGAAGATGGCGACACGCTGACTCTGCGCGGCAATGCCCGTGGCAATGGGTTCACCATCGGATTTGGCGACTGTTCAGGCAAGATCCTGCCCGCCAAGATCTGGCCTGCGGCTGACTGACGGCACCGCCACACAGACAGATTTTCAGCGGCGGAGCTCTCCGGCGCTGCACCCGACAAAAGGATAGAGACATGGCCAAGGCATTTGCGTCCCAAGGGGACATGAGCGAAAAGAAAATCACCTTCGACGAAATCGGCAAGGACATCTATGCTTTCACCGCCGAGGGCGATCCCAACTCTGGTGTCATCATCGGCGACGAGAGCGTCATGATTATCGAGGCCCAAGCCACGCCGCGTCTCGCCAACAAGGTGATCGACTGCGTGCGTTCTGTCACCGACAAGCCAATCAGCCATGTTGTACTAACCCACTATCATGCGGTGCGCGTGCTGGGGGCGTCGGCCTTTGGTGCCGGTCAGGTGATCATGGGCGACACGGCCCGGGCCATGGTTGTGGAACGCGGTCAGGAAGACTGGGACAGTGAATTCCAGCGTTTTCCCCGCCTGTTTGAAGGCCACGAGAGCATTCCCGGCCTCACCTATCCCACCACCACCTTTAGCGAAGACATGACCGTCTATCTGGGCAACCGCCGCATCGACCTGATGCACCTGGGGCGCGCCCATACGGCGGGCGACATCGTCATCCATGTGCCGGATGAGAACGTCATGTTCACCGGCGACATTGTTGAGTACCACTCGGCCTGCTATTGCGGCGATGGTCATTTCGCCGATTGGGGCGAAACACTGGACGCGATCAAATCCTTTGACGTCGACGCCATTGCCCCCGGTCGCGGCGATGCGCTGATGGGTAAGGAAATGGTCAATGATGCCATTGAAAACACCCGCGACTTTGTCGAAAGTACCTATCGCCCCGCCGCGCGCGTAGCTGCCCGCAATGGTACGCTGAAAGAGGCCTGGGACGCGGTGCGCGCCGAGTGCGATCCCAAGTTCCAAGACTATGCCATCTATGAGCATTGCCTGCCCTTCAACGTGGCCCGCGCCTTTGACGAGGCCCGCGGCATCGACACGCCCCGCATCTGGACCGCTGAACGCGATCTGGAAATGTGGGCCGCGCTGCAAGGCTAAATTGCCCTTTGAAAGCCCCCCCACCGAGCATTGGGGGGCTTTCTGACCACGCCACCACTCCTGGCCAGGTCACACGATACCGGGGCGAATTGATCCAGATCGCGCCGCCCCGCACAGACATGTGAAACGATACTGACATCCTCCCGGCAGGCCTGACTTGCCGGGAGACAGAGAAGCTGTGCCGATCAGAAAATCCGGTTGGCAAACCATTTGGGAGGAGACCAGATGAACAAGATCTTTGAAGTCCCGATGTATCCTTACACGCATCACGCGGATCAGGACGCCAGTAGTCC
This sequence comes from Pseudophaeobacter sp., assembly GCA_034111985.1. Taxonomy (GTDB): domain Bacteria; phylum Pseudomonadota; class Alphaproteobacteria; order Rhodobacterales; family Rhodobacteraceae; genus Pseudophaeobacter. The sequence goes on along the minus strand of JAWUWF010000034.1, from coordinate 10,380 downwards.
CGTGCGCCGCAAGGTGGTGGTGATTGGCGCCGGCCCCATTGGCCTGGCCGCCGGGATCGAGCTGGCACAGGAAGGCGTCGAGGTCGTGATCCTCGATGAGAACGACAAGGTGAGCTTTGGCTCCCGCGCCATCTGTTTTGCCAAACGCCCGCTGGAAATCCTCGACCGGCTGGGCTGTGGCCAGCCCATGGTCGACAAGGGCGTGCTGTGTAACAAGGGCAAGGTGTTCTTTGACGACCGTCAGGTCTATGATTTCAACCTGCAGCCAGAGGAAGGCCATCAACGCCCGGCCTTTATCAATCTGCAGCAGTACTATTTCGAGCAATATCTGGTCAACCGGGTGCGGGCGCTGCAGGAACAGGGTGCACCGATCGAGATCCGGGGCCGCAACAAAGTCTCGGCCATTGGCACCCATCCCCATCACGTCACCCTGGAAATCGACACGCCCGAGGGGTCTTATAACCTTGAAGCCGACTGGCTGATCGCCTGCGACGGGGCTGGCTCTCCCACCCGCCGCATGCTGGGGCTCGATTTTGTTGGTCGCGTCTTTGAGGACAACTTCCTGATTGCCGATGTGGTGATGGAGGCCGATTTCCCGACCGAGCGCTGGTTCTGGTTTGATCCGCCCTTCAACAAGGGCCAGTCGGCGCTGTTGCACAAGCAACCCGACGGCGTCTGGCGCATCGATTTGCAGCTGGGCTGGGACATCGACAAAGAGCGCGAGAAACGTCCCGAAAACGTCATCCCCCGCCTCAAGGCCATGCTGGGCGACGATGTGGAGTTTGAGCTGGAATGGGTCTCGATCTACACCTTCCAGTGCCGCCGCATGGAGAAATTTCGCCATGAGCGCGTGTTGTTCGCCGGTGATGCCGCGCATCAGGTCTCGCCCTTTGGCGCCCGCGGCGCCAACTCTGGCGTGCAGGACACTGACAACCTGTGCTGGAAACTGAAACTGGTGATAGAGGGCCTCGCTCCCGAAAGCCTGCTGGACAGCTATGACGCAGAGCGGGTGCAGGGGGCCGAGGAAAACATCCTTAACTCCAGCCGCTCTACCGATTTTATCACGCCAAAGTCCGAGATGAGTCGCCTGCTGCGCGACGCGGTGCTGGATCTGAGCGAGCAGCACGAATTTGCCCGCCCGCTGGTCAACTCTGGTCGCCTGTCGGTGCCCTGCACCTATGATGGATCAACGCTGAATTCGGCAGACGCCCTGCTGGATGGCCCCGGCCGCACCCGGCCCGGCTCCTCCTGCCCGGATGCGCCTTTGGGTGACGACTTCCTGCTGCCAAAGCTGGGCAATAGGTTCATCTTGCTGACCATTGATGCCGAAGCCCCGGACGTGATCGAGGAAAGCGGCATCACCGTCAAACGCCTGGCGCTGTCGATCAAGGACGACAAAACCCTGGCCCTGAAGGAGCGCTATTTGGGCGACAATTCCAGCGGTGTCTACCTGATCCGCCCGGATCAGCATGTTGCCGCCCGCCGTCCCTCATATGACGACAACCAGTTCCGCGCCGCCATCCGCCGCGCTGTTGGCAAGGAGTGAGCCTGATGTCCGAGACCCTGATACCTGACACCCTGATTTTGGCCCCGAATATCAACGGTGCCGATGATTTCTACGCGGATCTTCTGGCCGCCCATGAGGGCCGCGACAAGGCCGGCAGCGACGCCTTCAATGCACGTCTGGTGCTGGTGCTGGCAAACCACATTGGTGACCGCGCGATCCTGAAACAGGCGCTGGCGGCAGCCGCGCTTATCAAAGGTGAGGCTTCTTCGTAAAGATCGAGCCCGGGCGACATGCAAAAGGGGCTGCAGGCCAAAGAGCTAAGCGACCGCTGAGCCCAGCTCTGCTATAGTCCCTTAAAAGGGGCAGTCGGACGTCATCCGATTGCCCTTCCCTGCTGAAAAAGAGATCCTGTGATGCCAGACACTGTATTATTTGACTACTGGCGCTCCTCCGCCAGCTACCGCTTGCGGATTGCCCTGAACCTTGCCGGTATCGACTATCAGTCCATCACGGTCGATCTGGTCAAAGGCGCGCACAAAAGCCCCGAACATCTGGCGCGCAACCCGCAGGGATTTGTGCCGGTACTCGAGATTGACGGGCTGCGCCTGACGCAGTCGCTGGCCATTCTGGACTACCTGGATCAGACCCGCGACCTAGGCCTGTTACCGCAGGACCCGGCGGCGCGGGCGCAGGCACAGGCGCTGGCGCAGTCCATTGCCGTGGATCTGCACCCCGTCTGCAATCTGCAGGTGGCCAAATTCGCAACCCAGCTTTCCGGTGGTGCACCAGGCATGCCCGGCGAGTGGATGCTGCAGTTCATCCGCCCCGGCCTGCAGGCCTTTAACGCCCTGCTAAGCGCCTATGATCCGGCGCCGTTTTGTATTGGTGAGACCCCTGGCCTGGCTGATATTTGTCTGATGCCGCAGCTCTACAATGCCCGGCGCTGGGGGGCTGATTTCTCGGACATGCCGCGCCTTGTGGCCATTGAGGAAATATGCGCCGCGCATCCCGCCTTTGCCAAGGCGCACCCGGATGCGGTCAACGCAGCCGGCTAGAGCACGCTGATCTCTCGGGGTGACTCAGCTCCGGTGGCGCTGCGATGCGCGAAAACGGCCAAGCACCGTCCGAAACACCCGGCCATCGGTGATCAATAGGCCAAAGCCGATCACCAGAAAGCCAAACAAGGCTTCCCGGCCCAACTGCTCTGCGAGAAACCCAACACCCAGAGTGACTGCCACTGGCGGGACCAGGAGGGTGACCAGCATCAGATTGGCAGATCCGGCGCGGCGCAGGATCTCGAAATACATAAGATAGGCCAGCGCCGTGGACAGGATGGCCAGTGCCAGCAGGGCGCTCCAGACCGCGACCGGCAGATCAAAGCGCGGTATGCCATCGCTATAGAGCGCCACCGGCAGCATCAGAACCGTGCTGCCAACCAGCATGCCCAGTGCGTTCATCAGGGGCGGCTGCCCCGCCAGAAAGCTTTTGCCCCAGACGCTGGCCAGCGCATAAGAAAAGGCCGCGGCCACGACCGCCAGCTGGGCCAGGTTGCGCGGATCAAGACTGCTCAGCGCGGCTGGCCCCATGATAATAGCCACGCCCAAAAACCCCAGCAGCGCCCCGATCAGTTTTTGCGGCGTCAGCGGCTCATCCTTGAGCAACAGACCCGCCACCACCGCGCCAAACATTGCCGTTGTGCCATTAAGGATCGAGGCAAGACCGCTTTCGATCTGGGTCTGGCCCCAAAAGATCAGGGAAAAGGGAATGGCATTGTTCAAAGCGCCCATGCCAAAATAGGCCGCCCAGATTCTGCCCCCCTTTGGGAGCGCAATGCCTTTGACACGCACCACCAGATACAGCACCGGCAGCGCCAGCGCGACGCGAAACAGGGTCACCGTCAGCGGTGGCAGGGCGCGCAATGCAATCTCTGCAAAAAAGAAAGATCCCCCCCAAACCACAGCCAGCGTCGCCAGCAACAAGGCGGCCGTGAGATCAATTGAGGTCGAAGAGGACGAAGAGGACGAAGAGGACGCAGAGGACGAAGCAGCAGGCATCAGGAAACCCTTTCAAGAGCGCTCGCGACCCTAGGCCAGATCAGGCCCACAACGCGACCCGATTCCTGCGGATATATCTTGCACAGGGTTTTGCACCAGACCGGAAAGCCCCGACATGTCCCGCAGGATTGCAGCCTCAAAGGATTTTAGCGAGGGGCGGGCTGCGGCAAAACTCTCGCCCACCACTTCGGCTTCGGGGAACAGGGCCAGCAGCTCTGTACGCTGTGCATCGCCCATCCCGGAAAGGGTGAGGTCGCCGGGCTGAAAGCTTTCGGTCCAGGCGCCGTTGGCACAGATGATCTCGTGGCGGTCAAACATCAGGTGAATATAGCTGATGCCCTTGGGGTGGGCCCGTTTGACTGTACGGTCGTTCACCAGATGGGCTGCTGCTGCCAGCACCTCTGGCGCGCCAAACAACATTTCCGCATAGCCGCCGCTCAGCAGCATCCGGTGCTGAGGCGAGACCAGCAAATCACAGCGCGGCAGATCCGGACCGAGGGCGCCCGCAAGAATTTGGACCGGATAATAAGCCGGGCGCGCCTGCAGGTCGGCAGCATCAAGATGTCGGCTGCCAATCCAGCGCACCAGCTGGGTGCCATGATCCAGAGTCTGAATGCGGTCGCCAACCTCGATTTCTTCCACCGCCACTTCACCTGCGTCTGTCAGGATCATCGTACCGGGGGTGAAACAGGGCACCACTTTCTCCTCAATGACCTTTTCGATATTGGTGAAGGTGAGCGAGCCTGTGACCTTGCCATCCGCGTCAAGAAAATCGACGGTGCCGGCCTCGGCGTCCTCCGTGTCGTAGGTGACTGTAGCCCGGCCTTCGCCGCGCAGATCGAGCACATCATAGTCGTCGCCGCCCTCACCACCGTCGACAATATCGCCCGCGCCGCCATGGATCACATCGCGATCATCATCGCCTGAAAGCGTGTCAGACCCTGCGCCGCCGATCAGGGTATCGTCACCCTCTTCGCCCCGAATGCTGTCGTTGCCGGTTTCGCCGTCAAGCGAGTCATTGCCTGCCCCCCCAAGCATCAGATCGTCATCGGCGCCGCCAAACATCGTGTCGTCACCAACACCGGCAAACATGCGATCATTACCCGCGCCGCCCTCACCGTAGAACGCGGAGCCCGCAGAGCCGCCATCAAGCATATCGTTGCCGTCGTCCAGGAAGATCCGGTCAGAGTCTTCGTACACCCCGATAAAGACCAGGTCATTGCCGGCGCCGCCGTGCATTTCGTCATTGCCCTGACTGCCGGCCAGAGTGTCATTGCCATCGCCTCCCCAGACAGTGTCCGTCCCTTTGCTGCCGATCAGCGTGTCATTGCCATCTTCGCCATAGATCAGATCATCCTGATCGCGGCCAAAGACATGGTCATCGCCGGCGCCCGCATAGATCAGGTCGTTGCCATACAGCCCCTCCAGCCGATCGTTGCCGTCGCCGCCGATCAGCGTATCATCGCCCCAGCCGCCGCGCAGGGTGTCGTCGCCAGCGCCGCCTTCAACGGAATCATTGCCGTAGCCGGCATCGATGGAATCGTTGCCTTCGCCCGCAAGAATGGTGTCGTTGCCATCCCCGGCGTCGATAAAATCATCTTGCGAGCCATCCAGCGCATCGCTGTTGTCCACCCGGTCCCCTTCGGGGTCACCCAGATAGTCAGCGTCGATCAGATCATCGCCATCGGATCCTTCGACGATATAGTCCAGCGCCGGTGGTATGGTGAATTCGAGATCAGAGATGCCACCGCCGCCAGACAGCGCTGCATCTTCGCCATTGTCATATGTGACCTGAAGCGACGAAATCGGCCCATCCAGGGCTACGCCAATATCACCAGCCGAGCTGCCTTCACCCTCGATTGAGACAGTGCCATCCGCATTGGTGGTCACGCTCTGATGCGTCACGCCGGTCAGCGCAGCAATCACCTCATCCGCCGGGATCAGCGCCCCTGAGGCATCCAGAATACGCAGGGTAAATTTGTCATCATAGGTGGTGCCAGAGGAGTTGACGTGCTGCAGATCAAAACGGAGATCGGTCACTGGATTGGAAAATTCATAGAGGGCCTTGATTGGATCGCTGACCCCAAAGGCGCCGAACTCCGAGACATTCTGGCCAGACTGCGTGGCATCCCAGGAGGCAGCCGTAAAGGTTCCGGTGACGGTGGTACTATTGCCGCCGTCCGAAAGAGTCGTGGTGCCGCTTTCGGCACTGCTATTGACCCCAGTCAACCAAATTTCGTTGTCCAAAACAGCCATTCAGACCCAGTCCTTCACATGCAGGCTTTCAGCCGGAAAACCTCCCGATAAGTCATCCAGAAAATTCCGCTTCAACCCGTTAACTGTTCCACAGAATAACGTTACCGATTCGACTCAACTGCGGTGAAATCATGGCGCTAGAGGACAGGAGATGCAGCAGCGGCAGCGCCCGGGGTCACTGTCACCTTGCTCTGGGCGCATGGTATCAGGCGAACTGGAGCAGAAGCACTACATCGGCGGCGCAGCATCAAGGAAGCCGGCGGCTGACCTGTCTTGCCGCTTGCGGACAAAGGCCTATGTCGGCAAAACTCTCGCCAACAACGCCCAACCTGCAGGAGCCTCTGGTATGCGCACTTTCCCCTATCGCCTCACAGGCCCTATTGGCACGGCCGCGACGCTTGGCCTGATCACCCTGCAGGTTGACGAGACGATAGAGCAGGATTTTCGCCGCCTGTTTGTTGCGCGGGATGTGGCGATCTACGTCAACCGGCTGCCTTCGGGAGCAGAGCTGACACCGGATACCATTGCGCAGATGGAGCGCGACCTGCCCGCAGCCGCCGCCCTTTTGCCACAAGCGGCCAAATTCGATGCCGTCGCCTATGGCTGCACCTCGGGCACCACGTTGATTGGACCCGCGCGGGTGGCAGAGCTGGTCAGCGGCGCGGTGCAAACCCGCCATGTCGCGCAGCCTCTGACGGCCACCCTGACGGGTTTTGCCGCCCTTGATGTCGCCGCTATCGGGCTGGTTTCGCCCTATATAGACTCTGTTGCGGGTCCCATGCGCCAGACCTTTGAGCGGGCCGGCATCCGGGTGCCCACCATGGTGTCCTTTGGGGAAGAGCGTGAGGAAAATGTCGCCCGCATTGATCCGGCGTCGATCCATGCCGCCGCCCTGGAGGTTGGCGCCGACCCTAAAGTCCAGGCGATTTTCCTCAGCTGTACCAATCTGCGCACGCTGGACATTATCGAGGATCTGGAACAGCGCCTTGGCAAGCCGGTGGTGAGCAGCAATCAGGCGCTGGCCTGGCATATGGCGCGGCTGTCAGGCGCCCCAGTCGCCCCGGATGCACCGGGTACATTGTTCACCAGGCCGTTGCCGAACAACGCCTGACCATGCAGCCGAACGTCAAAGAACACGAAACCCCGCCCAGCTGAGCAGCCGGGCGGGGTTTGTTTTTAAGACAACAGGGCAAGGGAAGGATCAGTTCCCTGAGCCCTCACTGGTTTCGCCACTGGCTTCTTCACCACTCAGGGTACTGGGCGCAAAGACACCGCCAAAGCCGGAGTTGTTGCCTGCAGGCTCTTCAGGCGCCGCCGCACTGCTGTCCTCGTCACCCGACAGGGTGCTTGGGGCAAAGACACCGCCAAAACCAGAATTGTTGCCCGCAGGTTTGGACTGGGCGGGCGCTGTGCTGCCCTGTTCAGTTTCCTGCTGCTCGCGACGCAGCTCACGCTGGCGCTGCAACTCCTGAATACGCAGCTCGGTCTCCATGCGCTTTTGTTCCTGCACATCAGCGATACACTGCTGCGGGCTGTAGACCGTTGCCGTGCCCACCACGACCACGGTCGCACAGGCCACGATCACCAGGGCAACCGCTGCCCAGTTAGAGCTGAGGAACCCAGGCATCTTGAAACTGCCCGTGCTCAACTCTTCAACGGTGGCCTCCTTGCGGGCCAATGCCACCAGTTCTCTGCGACGAATATTCGCCTCGTTGAACAGCGCTGCAAAAACCGTGAGCAGCACGATGATAAAGGCCAGGGCCGAGATCGCCGGAGTAATCCCGTAACGGACCTTTTGAGCCAGCTCGATGGTCAGCGTTGGGTATTCGCCAAAGGTAAAGGTGGTGGTGTTGTAGTTCTCAAAGCTCGCCAGAAAGGCCAGCACTGCAGCGCTTGCAATGGCGGGCTTCATGAAGGGCAACAGAACCTTGCGGAAGGCCTGCGCATGGGTGGCGCCAAGATCCAGCGCGGCCTCTGTCAGCGCCATGTCATAGCGCTGCAGACGCGCCACCAGCACCAGCATGCAATAGCTGGCGATAAAGGTGGACTGGCCAATCACCGTTAGGAACAAACCGTTGGACAAAAAGCTGTCAGCCTCAAGGCCCAGCATGCGGTTGATCCGGTCCCAGAACACCAGCGTCGAGATACCAATCACCACACCGGGCACCAGAATGGGCGCGATAATGATGGTGTAATAGGTCGCGCGCAGTTTTGGCCAGATCTGGGTCAGCATCAAAGCCCCGGCAAGCCCCATAGCCACCGAAAGCACCACAGTGCCGAACCCCACCAGAATGGAGTTCTTGATACCATTGAGGATGCGCTCGTCCTGAAACAGGGCCGAGAACCATTCAAACGTCAGGCATTCCCACGGAGTCGCGCGTGGAAATTCAGGTGAGTTGAAGGCGGTGATCGACATGATCACCAGCGGCCCAAGCAGATAGGCAAAGAAGATCGCCAGATAGGCCCAGATACTGAGGCGCATAAGAGAGAAGTTCTTCATTTGCCGATATCCCCCATGTTCACCTTGAAGACCCGCATCAAAGCAAGCACCAAGAGGATACAGGTGACCAGCAGCACCACGGCATAGGCCGCGCCCTGTGGCCAGTCAGAGTTGTCGTTGAATTGCTGATAGATCAGCTGCGTGAACCAAAGCGACGATGGCCCGCCCAGAATCTGCGGTGCTGCCAGCGCCCCGGCGGAGAGCATAAACACCATGGTACAGCCAGAGCTGATGCCCGGTTTGGCATAGGGAATAACCACCCGGCGGTGGATCATCGGCCAGCTCGCCCCCATGTCGCGCGCCGCCTCAATCTGGTTACGATCCAGGCTTTCGATCACGTTGTAGATCGGAAAGATCATCAGCAGGATATAGGCATAGCCCAGCCCCGCATAGAGCGCGATGTCATTGCGGACAAAGTCAAAGGGCGTATCAAAGATCCCGGCGGCGACCAGCAGATTGTTCAGCACGCCTGTCTCACCAAAGATGATGCGCAGCGCAAAGGCCCGCAGGATCTCGTTGATCCAATAGGGAATGATCAGCATCAGCGCAAAGATGCGGATGTGATTGCCCTTGGTCTGCGCCAGATAATAGGCAATCGGGTAGCACAGGATCAGGTTGAAAATGGTGACAAAAACCGCTGCAATCAGCGTCCGGTAAAACACCTTCAGATCGACGGCATTATAGCCCTGGCTGCCGCCTTCGGGGCCAAAGACCAGATATTTGTAATTCTCCATCGTATAGACGTCTTTGGGCCCGCCAACCTCAGGCGGTGGCAGGTTTGGACGGAAGGAGAAATCCAGCATCGACAGCTGCGGCAGGATGATCAGGCCAATGGTCCAGAACAGCACCAGTCCAAGCATCACAGAGCCGAGGCCCAGACCGTTGCGGTCAAAGAATTCTTTCAGGAAACGGGGCATGGCCAGCCTCCCTATTCGGTGGCCAGATCGCCTGCGGGCATGGCCACAGCGTTCTGGACATCATATTGCAGGGTCATCGGCTGACCCTTGTGGCTGTCAAAGGACTGCCCCAGGTTAGGCAATGACACTTTCATTTCCTTGCCGCCTTCGCCTTCCATGAAGATGTTAAAGGCATTGCCTTCGAATTCCTCATTGGTGACGGTAGCGGTGACAAAATGGTCGCCTTGGGTGCCGACAGGCGCCAGGGCAAAGGCCTCGGGACGGATGAACATCATCGCATCATCGCCGGCTTTCATCTTGCCCTGATTGGCACTGGACACCCGTGCCAGCAGATCACCAGAACGGTTGGTCGAGATTAGTGCTGTGTCGCCCTGCACCTGTTTCACGGTGCCACGGAAGACGTTGTTCTCGCCGACAAAGGAGGCTGCAAAGGCGGTGGCGGGGTCATTATAGATGGCCTTGCCGTCGCCAATCTGGTCGATCACCCCGGCGCGCATCACCGCAATATTATCTGACATGGTCAGCGCCTCACCCTGGTCATGGGTGATGTAGATAAAGGTGATGCCAACCCGTTTTTGAATTTCACGCAGCTCGGTACGCATGTGTTGACGCAGCTTCAGATCCAGCGCCGAAAGCGGCTCATCCAGCAGCAAAACATCTGGTTCAGCACAGAGCGCCCGCGCAATGGCGACCCGCTGACGCTGACCACCGGACAGCTCGGAGGGCAGTTTGTCGCCCTGGTCCGACAGCGCAATCATATCGAGCAGCTCATCCGCACGTTTGCGGCGTTCCTTGGCCGAGGCCCCCTTGATTTCCATCGAGAAGGTGATGTTTTCCCAGACTTTCATCAGCGGAAACAGCGCCAGGTTCTGAAAGATCAGGGCAGTGGGACGTTTGTTTGGCCCGATGCCCTTCATGTTGTTACCGCCGATCAAAACCTGACCTTCGCTGGGCTCAAGAAAGCCCGAAACGGCGCGCAAAATCGTGGTCTTGCCACAGCCCGAGGGGCCGAGGAATGAAAAGAAATCGCCTCCGTTGATATGCACATTTGCGTCGCGCACGGCGACAAAATCTCCAAAGCGGATCCAGAGTTTCTCTAGATCTACGCCGACCCCAGCACTCATGTGGTCTCTCCCCAGCTCGCAG
>JAWUWF010000033.1:0-21991 GCA_034111985.1 Pseudophaeobacter sp. | reverse complement strand
TACCGCGCCGCCTCGGCCCGCTACAAGATCTACATCATCGATGAGGTGCATATGCTCTCGACCAGTGCGTTCAACGCGCTGCTGAAAACATTGGAAGAGCCACCGGCGCACGTGAAATTCATCTTTGCCACCACCGAGATCCGCAAGGTTCCGGTGACGGTGCTGTCGCGTTGCCAGCGGTTTGATCTGCGCCGGATCGAACCAGAGGTGATGATTGCCCTGATGCGCAAGATCGCCGCAGCTGAGAGCGCCGAGATCAACGAAGACGCGCTGGCACTGATTACGCGTGCCGCCGAAGGCTCTGCGCGTGACGCGACCTCATTGTTGGATCAGGCCATCTCGCATGGCGCTGGTGAGACCACCGCCGATCAGGTGCGCGCCATGCTGGGTCTGGCCGACCGCGGGCGGGTGCTCGACCTGATAGATATGATCCTGCGCGGCGATGCGGCGGCCGCCCTTACCGCGCTTGGCGCCCAATATGCCGAGGGGGCTGATCCGCTGGCGGTGCTGCGCGATCTGGCTGAGATTACCCACTGGGTCTCGGTGGTGAAGATCACCCCGGGTGCGGCGGATGACCCCACCGTCAGCCCGGATGAGCGCGCGCGCGGGCAACAGATGGCAGACGCCCTGCCAATGCGGGTGCTCACCCGGATGTGGCAAATGTTGCTGAAAGCTCTGGAAGAGGTCGCCGCCGCGCCCACCGCCATGATGGCCGCTGAAATGGCGGTGATCCGCCTGACCCATGTGGCCGACCTGCCCAGCCCCGAAGAGCTGATCCGCAAGCTGCAAAATACCCCTCCCCCAAGCGCGCCTGTTGGTGGTCCTGGAAATGGCGGCGGCTATGCTGGTGGTCCTTCTGGAGGACAGGGTTCAACCCAGGCGATGGGATCGATGGGATCTCCGGCGAGCGGAGGTGGCAACGCCTCTGGTGGCGCCCCCATGGTATCCACTGGCGCAGCACATGGTGCCTTGGGCGCGCAGGGCGGCACTGGGGCCGCAACCGCATTGGCGCCGGAAACCCTGCAGGCGCTGGCGCGCTATCCGACCTTTGAGCATGTGGTCGACTTTATCCGCCTCAAACGAGACGGGCTGCTTCTTGAATATGTAAAAACCTATCTGCGACTGGTGTCCTACCAGCCGGGCCGGATCACCATCCAGCCAACCCAGGACGCCCCAAAGGATCTGGCCGCACGACTGGGACAGCAGTTGCAAAACTGGACCCAGGCCCGCTGGATCATTTCCCTTGAAAATGAGGGCGGTGGCGAGACCATTACCGAGCGTGAAAACGCCGTCGACAATGCGCTGCGCGCCGAGGCCAGCGCGCATCCTTTGGTGCAGGCCGTACTGGAAAGCTTCCCAAAGGCCAAGATCACCCGCATCCGAACCGCCGAAGAACTGGCCGCCGAGGTTGAGGCCGAGGCCCTGCCCGAAGTGGAAGACGAGTGGGACCCTTTCGAGGAAGATTGATGCGGAGATACGTGCCGAGCCTGTGGTGGATGGCCTTGACAACTTTGCCATCAAAGAGGGCTGTATTGACCCGCCGCACTTGTTCATTGCGCCCGCAATTGCGATATGTGCCCTAATGACGTACGGCGCGCTGCGCTCCCGCAAATAGGAGAAGACTATGCTTAAAGGCCTTGGTGGTCTTGGCGATATGGCCAAGATGATGAAATCGGCACAGGAACTGCAGACCAAAATGGCAGAGATGCAGGAAGAGTTGCACAGTGTCATGGTCACTGGTGAAGCAGGCGCCGGCCTGGTGAAGGCCACAGCCTCTGCCAAGGGTGAGCTCAAGGGGCTCGACATTGACCCTTCTATTTTCAACAGCGACAACAAGGAAGTTGTCGAGGATCTGATCCTGGCCGCCGTCAAGGACGCCCAGTCCAAAGCCACGGTGAAAGCGCAGGAAGAAATGGCCCGCCTGACCGAGAGCATGGGCCTGCCCAAGGACATCAAGCTGCCGTTCTGAAACCAGGCAGTACGATCAATACCAAAAGGCGGCTCCGATGGGGTCGCCTTTTTTGTTATGTGGTTTCAACCTAGCTGCTGATTTGTGCCCGGTCGCAGCCGGCCAGTTTCATCTGGCCAGTTTCAAACGCGACGTCGTGGTGGCCCGTCGTGGTGGCCCGTCGTGGTGGCCTTGCCTCCACTCCCGCGGACAGGAGAGCAGGCACAAAAAAACGCGGCCTCCTGAAAGGAGACCGCGTTTCAAATTCTGGCTCGGAAAAGGCTTACGCCAGTTCGAGGTTCACAGCGGACTCACGACCGTCGCGGCCGGGTTCGATGTCAAAAGTCACTTTCTGGTTGTCGGCCAGACCGGTCAGACCGGAACGCTCAACAGCTGAAATGTGAACAAATACGTCTTTGCTGCCGCCATCGGGTGCGATAAAGCCAAAACCTTTGGTTGAGTTAAACCATTTTACGGTGCCTGAAGCCATGTCCGTAGTCTCCTGTAATTTGCTGTCCGCTTAGGTGCGACAGCCCGGCGTGGTAGGTCTGGATCGAAAGACTGAGCGCCGTAAACGGGAGACAGTGGTCGAAAAAGAAAAACGTTAGCTCGCCTTGTATGCGCGGAAATCAGATTTTTTTCAAGAGAGAATATGAAGCAGGCAACAGACCCTCTGCAGCACAGTGGAGTCGTGACATTTTGGCCGTGACAATCAGTAATTATCTTAAATATCAATGACTTGAAAATTATTCCCGCTTGTCAAAGCCGGTTAGCCTCACTGGAAGCAGCATGACCTTGAGTTGTGAAAACCTAAAACACACACGCAAAAGACGGCGAAACCACTTTATAGGGGCGTTTTCACAGCCCGGCAGATCGCCTCTGGCCCACTTGATTCGAAACCCTTCCTGGGTCACGGCTTATGGCACTGCGGCACCGTTACCCGGCGTCGCGCAAAGACAACTGACCTCTGGACTCTCCACGGGCCTTGCAGCCCCCCATCGCTTTGAGCCTATATGCGGTCAGCGCAAAGGACCAAAGCATGACCGACGACAGCACCAGCGACATCGAGAACCTGATTGCTCTGATGGCAAAACTGCCCGGCATGGGGCCACGCTCGGCACGACGGGCGGTGCTGCACCTCATTCGCAAACGGGCTCTGCTGCTCTCGCCGCTGGCCGACTGCATCAGCACGGTGGCCGAAACGGCCCGCGAATGCCTCAACTGTGGCAATGTGGGCACCAGCGACATCTGCGGCATCTGCAGCGATGAACGGCGCGCCAATGGGGAGATCTGCGTGGTCGAGACGGTCTCGGATCTGTGGGCGATGGAGCGGGCTGCGGTGTTCAAAGGCCGCTATCACGTGCTGGGCGGCACCCTGTCCGCCCTGGATGCCATCGGGCCGGAAGACCTGCGCATCCCCCGGCTGGTGGACCGGGTCGCCAGCGAGGGCGTGCGAGAGGTCATCCTCGCCCTCAACGCGACCATCGACGGCCAGACCACCGCACATTATATCGCCGATCAGCTGGAGAACCAGGCGCGCCTCACCACGCTGGCGCAGGGCGTGCCCATCGGAGGTGAGTTGGACTATCTCGATGATGGCACAATCATTGCGGCGCTAAAGGCACGCAAGGCGCTCTAGGCCTCGCGCGCTTTTGCCTCTTCGGGGTCAGCTGTAAAACCGCTGCAGGGCCTCTGTCACAAGATCAAGCCCGGCCTCACTGACATCCCGGTGCAAGACCAGACGGATCGGGCCGCTGTCTCCCGCACCAATCACCACTCCGTTTTCCCCTAAATGGGCCTGCAGCGCCGCATTGCGCCCGTCCTGCGGGGTGAAAAAGACCATATTGCTGGCCTGTGTCACCCCCCCTGCCTCCAGCGCGCGCAGCGCCTCGGCAAGCGCCTCTGCCTTGGCGTGATCTTCGCCAAGACGGGCCACATTGTGCTCCAGCGCATAAAGCCCGGCTGCCGCAAGAATGCCGGCCTGACGCATGCCGCCACCCAGCATCTTGCGCCAGCGCCGCGCCCGCGCGACCAGATCCTTTGGCCCCACCAGAACTGATCCTGCCGGAGTGCCAAGGCCCTTGGAGAGGCAAATAGATATGGTATCGGGGATGGCTGCCAAATCGCCTTCGGCGCAGCCCAGCGCCGCGACCCCGTTAAAGAACCGCGCACCGTCCAGATGCACCGAGAGACCAGATGCGCGGGCCACATCATCGGCGGCCTGCGTCTGCGCCAGCGAGATGGCCTGACCATTATGCGTGTTCTCCAGCGACAGAAGGCGGCTCACCGCCATGTGGCTGTCATCGGGCTTTACCGCAGCGCGGATCGCCTCAGGCAGCAAGGCGCCCCCCTCGCTGATTGGCAGTGGGCACAGCGCGATTCCGCCCAAAACCGAGGCCCCGGCGGCCTCGTATTTGTTCACATGGTAGTCGACCCCCACCAGGATCTCTTCACCGCGGCCGCAATGCGCCAGCAGCGCCACCAGATTGCTTTGCGTTCCCGTCGGCAGAAAGAGCCCCGCCTCCTTGCCCAAACGCTCGGCCAGACTGGCCTCAAGGCGGTTGACCTGCGGGTCTTCACCGTAGACATCGTCTCCCAGATCGGCAGCGGCAATTGCTGCCATCATAGCTGCGTCTGGCCGGGTCACAGTATCACTGCGCAGATCGCAGACCGGCTGATTGCGCCCCTCTGCCTGTGTCATGCCTGCATATTGGTTCATGGGGATCTCCTGTTCTCCAGTGTTGCGTCACCCTAAAAGCGGCGCGCCTTAAAAACAAAGAGATCATTGCCCCGGGTACAATTGCGGGCCTTCAGGTGCATCTGACTGTCCCGCCTAGCCCTTTGCGGACCGGGTCCGATTTGACCAAACAAAAAGGCCACGCCCCACCGGGCATGGCCTTTAACACCTTAGCCGACACGGGTCGGCGAGAGACGAGTAGTCAGATCACCCGCGGGCGCTTTCATCCGCGTCATAGTCTTCATCTGCATCGGGCAGATTGAAAAAGCTGTCCGCATCCGCAATTGGGTTCTTCGAGGGACGCGAGCTGCCACCGCCCAGAGTGAAGCCTTCGAGGCCTTCAATCCCGGAGGGCATCTTGGGCTCGTTGTCCATACCAAGCGACTGCTCGGTCGAGACCAGCTTGCGGCGCTCGTCGTCGCTCATCACGCCACCTTCGGCGGCTTTTTTCGCGGCGGCCTTTTGCACGATCGAATCCAGCTCGGACTGTTTGCACAGGCCCAGAGCAACCGGGTCGATGGGCTGCATGTTGGAAATATTCCAATGGGTGCGCTCACGAATCGACTGGATTGTCGGCTTGGTGGTGCCAACCAGCTTGGCGATCTGACCATCCGACAGCTCTGGGTGGAACTTGACCAACCAAAGGATCGAGTTGGGCCGGTCCTGACGTTTGGACAGCGGCGTGTAGCGCGGACCGCGACGTTTTTCTTCACCGGCGGCGGCGG
This sequence comes from Pseudophaeobacter sp., assembly GCA_034111985.1. GTDB lineage: Bacteria > Pseudomonadota > Alphaproteobacteria > Rhodobacterales > Rhodobacteraceae > Pseudophaeobacter. The sequence continues at coordinate 16,581 of JAWUWF010000033.1, read as the reverse complement.
CGTAAAACTTGATCTTCAGCCTGTGCAGCGGATTGCTTTCGGCGCTGTTGATCTCTTCCTGGGTCAGCTGATTGTTGGTGACCGGGTCAAAACCTTTGACGCCTGTCGCCACATCGCCATCCGCAATGCCCTGGATTTCCAACTCGTGCATGCCGACGAAATCTGCGATCTGCTTGAAGCTGATCGTTGTATTGTCCACCAGCCACACGGCGGTCGCCTTGGCCATCAATGGTTTTGCCATGTGCTCATCTCCTTACAACTTCTTGTCCCGACATACATCTTTCCCGTCGCCTGAATTAGGCTGCCCCGGTGTTTTGGGGTCGGTTTCCATTGTCGGGGAACTTCCATCCTATATAGTCGGGCTGTTTTCATAAGGAAAGAGGCGATGCGCAGGTTCTTGCTAGCAGCTATTTTGGCCCTCACCGGGCTGTCCACCTCCGCCGTTTTTGCCGATGGCGAGAAAGCCGGAGAATTTGATTATTACGTTTTGGCGCTCAGTTGGTCGCCCAACTGGTGCGAGATTGAAGGCGACGGAAAGGGATCGGATCAATGCGATGCGCGCCATGACTATGGCTGGACCCTGCATGGGCTCTGGCCGCAGTTTCACCGTGGCTGGCCCAGCTATTGCCGCACCCCAGAGGCACCGCCCCGGCGCAGTGATACCGCCGAAATGGCTGATATCATGGGATCTCCGGGCTTGGCCTGGCACCAGTGGAAGAAACACGGCACCTGCTCGGGCCTGCGTGCCAGTGACTATCTTGCCCTGTCCCGCAGCGCCTATGACAGCGTCACCCGCCCGGCGATCTTCCGCAAGCTGCAGCGCGCGGTCACCCTGCCCGCCTCGCTGGTGGAGCAGGCTTTTTTGCAGGCCAATCCAGAATTTGACAAAGACAGCGTCACGGTGACCTGCCGAGACCACCACATCCAGGAGGTGCGCCTGTGCCTGTCAAAGGACATGCAGCCAGTGCCCTGCGGCCGGGACGTGATCAAGGATTGTTCGCTGAAGGACGCGATTTTTGCCCCGGTGCGGTAGCGCCCCTTTTGTCGGGTAGAATCAACCACAACCAGCGCAGTCAAAACACAAAAGGCGCGCCCACATTGCGGGGCGCGCCTTTATTATATGCACTCATTCGCCTCAGATTCACCCCAGAGCCAAAGCCTTCAGAAGGCCATGATCTGGGAGGCAAAGCCTGTTAGTCTAAATCGCCACCGACCTTCAGAACGATCTTGCCGATATGGCCCGAGCTTTCCATCCGGGCATGGGCGCCTGCGGCATCCTCCATCGGGAACTCGCTATCCATCACCGGCGCCAGTTTGCCTGCCTCAATCAGTGGCCAGACCACCTCGAACAGATCCTGCGCGATACGCGCCTTGGCGAGATCGCTTTGGGGCCGCAGGGTGGATCCCGTCACTGTCAGCCGCCGCATCATGATCTGGGCAAAGTTCAGCTCGGCCTTGGGACCAGACAGAAAGGCGATATGGACGAGCCGCCCATCGTCAGCCAATGTCTTGATATTGCGGGGGATATAATCACCACCCACCATATCAAGGATCAGGTCAGCGCCGCCTTCGACCCGTAGCACCTCAACAAAATCCTCATTGCGGTAGTTGATTGCCCGCTCAGCGCCAAGATCCAGACAGGCCTGGCATTTCTCATCTGATCCAGCCGTGGTGAAGACCCGCGCGCCCAGCGCTGTCGCCAGTTGAATCGCCGTTGTGCCAATCCCGGAAGAGCCACCATGCACCAGGAACCGCTCACCGGCCTTAAGCCCGCCGCGGGTGAAGACATTGGACCAGACGGTAAAGCAGGTCTCTGGCAGGCAGGCCGCCTGTTTCAGGCTGAGACCACCGGGGATCGGCAGGCAATGGGCCGCCGGGGTCGCGACATATTCCGCATAGCCGCCGCCGGGCAGCAGGGCGCAGACCCTGTCACCAATTTCCAGCCCGGTGACACCGTCGCCAAGAGCCACCACTTCACCAGAGGCCTCAAGGCCTGGCAGATCGCTGGCTCCGGGGGGCGGGTTATAGGCACCAGCGCGTTGCAACGCGTCGGGCCGGTTGACCCCGGCATAGGCAACTTTCAGCACCACCTGCCCATGGGCAGGGACCGGCATGGGTCGTTGGGTGAGGGTGAGAACCTCTGGCCCGCCGGGGGTCGAGATTTCAATGGCACGCATCATATCGCTCATGCGGGGATCCTTATCTTTTTGTTCAGTCAGTTTCATCTGCCTGGCTCAATTGTCTGGCTGGTGTATCTGGCCCATCAAGCTGGCCCATCAAGCTGGCCCGTGTGTCCGTCTTATTCTTATGGCGCTACTTTGGCCCGACAGCGCGGCAATGCCCAGCCGGAATGCTGCGTCACGGGACAACAGATTTCGATGCAGCACCGCCGTTTGCGCTGGCTTTCCAGATCAACTGCCCCGCGCCATTTTAGGCACAACACAGACCCCAACGCAGGCGCGACGCGTCAGCCTCGGTTGTTACGCCCTGGCAAATCATCGCGCGATGCCGGCCGCCTGATCTGGCCAGACAGCCAGGCAGGCCCGGCCAAGAGGGGTGTGAGCAACGGGTTCTTGCCCAGATCCGCCTTTACCTTTTCAAACTGCATCACATTGTCGATACGCCGGTCCAAAAACTCCCAGGTCGCCTGATGCTCGGGGCTGTCATCGCCAAGCCAGTAGAGCAATGTCGCAGAATAGACCCCAGATAAGGTGGTGCGTTTGCTGTACCAGTTGAAATCCTCAGAGCTGTCGCCCAGCGCGGTCCATATGGCGTCACAGGTTCCCCAAACGGCTTTCAGCCCCTCAGCTGCGTGGTGCGGCATCGCAAACAGCGTCACACCACGGCGCACCGCCTCTTTGTCATCGACCGCTTCCAGCCGGTAGCGCACCAAGGTGGCAATCTTATCGCGAAACCGCAGATCAGAGAGGTCGGCAGTGGCAAACCGCGCCAGCATCGCCCTGTCGCCCCGGCGATGGTATGCGAGAGCCAGATCCACCGCACCGCGCGGGAAATTCGCCCGCGCCAAAACCGGATTGACGCCACTATCGGTCACAGCGGCCTCAAACGTCGCCTGGGACCAGCCATCAAACACCACATGCAACAAAGCCGCATCAAGCAGGCGCGTTTCAAGATCGCTGCTGGCGCCCGCATTTGTCTGATTTTCCTGGCTCGTCATAGGGTTTCTCCCGGAATGAAACTGCTGCGTTTCCCCTAACATGCGGGGAGTCTCTCCCCTGATATCACAGTACTGGACAACGTACATGTGCTTTGCTATATGGCCAATTCCTGCAAATCCTTGCAACTCTATCTAGAAAGGTGGTGAAAACCACATGCAGGTTAGTGTTCGTGACAACAATGTCGATCAGGCGCTCCGCGCTCTGAAGAAAAAACTACAGCGTGAAGGCGTTTTTCGTGAAATGAAGCTCAAGCAACATTTCGAGAAACCCTCCGAGAAAAATGCGCGCGAGAAAGCTGAAGCGATTCGTCGTGCCCGTAAATTGGCGCGTAAAAAAGCAGAACGCGAAGGTATGCTCTAAGCTCCTTCTATCGCCCTTTTTGAGCTTCCAGTTTTTTCTGGACACACAATGATGACCCCCGCGCCCTGGCTCGGGGGTTTGTCTTTTTGGGGACCATGCCTTGCCGATTACAGCCATATTGAGTGCCCCCCCAACCACCCCATTCACAACGCTCAGCCCTCCTGCGTTACACACTGCCTGATCTCCCAGCTTCGCCCCAGATATGAGCTCCTTGAGCTGCATTTAACTGTCGCGGCACCGCAGGCACGGCCGGGCTGGAAAAAATCTCCCCAAAACTAACCTTTAACGTGTATTTGTGGGTTCAGCTCCCCTATAGTGATTTGTATTGGGCAACACCTTAGGGTTCCTTCCCCATGTTTCTACAGCCGGATCTGGAACACCCGGCTCTACCCCGAGGTGGCCACGCGCCCCCCTAAAGTCATTGCGGCGCTCGCCTTACCCCCTGCGCACAAGGCTGTTGCCACCTCGGGACCCCATTTGCCCTCAAATTCGTGCCCTCCAGACCACGACATCAGCTCGCCCTCCTGCCGGGCCGCACCAATACCTTGGTTCAAACAGGATCAGTGCAACACGGCAAACGCTGCAAAACCCCATCGCGATAGGTTATGTGATCTCAGTTGGTGTCGCCAGAATGCCCAAACGTCTGTATCCGAGGCTCACTCCGGTGCGTCAGCCGCGCTCTTGTAGCTCCATGATCTCTCCTGTGCATATGGGTGTGTTGATCTGTCAACACCAGCCCTCTATGTTGGCGAGATGAGTGATACCCCCGCCCTGCCAGATGACATGTTCATCACCCTTCCGGACGGCAGCCCAAATGATCCGGCCGCGCCCACCCTCAGCTTTCGCCACAGTCCGGTGGTTCTGGTGACCTTTGCCGGCAACCGTCTGACCCGCGAAGCCACGCGCGCCTATCAGGCAGAGTTTGGCATTGGGGTGATGGATTGGCGTATGCTGGTAATGCTTACAGGGGCGCCCGGCTGCTCGGTTGCAGTGGCCGCCCGCCTTACTGGGATAGACAAGGCAGCCGTCAGCCGCTCGCTGCACCGGCTCGAGGGCAACGGGTTGGCGCAGGCCGAGGCCCTTGGCGATGACCCACGGCAAAAATCCTGGAGCCTCACCGCCGCAGGCCAGGATTTGCACGGCAAAATTCTGCCCCAGGCCCTGACCCGGCAAAAAGACCTGCTCAAGGGGTTTTCTGCCGAAGAGGTGACCGCCTTCACTGGCTATCTGCAGCGGTTTTTGGACAATATCGACACGCCAGATTAGGTCAGATCAGACAAAATTTGAACGGTGCCGCGCTGCGCCTATGGCGCAGCCCAGATTTTGGCGGTGCAGCGCTGCACCTATCGCGCAGCGCTGGGCCCAACAGTGCGGGGCCTTCTACAGAAGGCTGCAAGCTGGCGGGAGCCCCCCCCCTTTCAGGCCTCAGTGTCTGGACTCAGTATATTTTTGGCACATAGAGCTCGTCCGGCAAAACCCGGCGTTCATAATCGGGGTTATATTCCCGGTCGGGCAAGGAGACCTTTTCGCTCGGGACATCCTGATAGGGGATCTTGCTCAAAAGATGCTCGATACAGTTCAGCCGCTCGCGCTTTTTGTCATTACCTTCAACAATATACCAGGGCGCCTCAGGGATATTGGTGCGTTCAAACATCTCTTCCTTGGAGGTGGTATATTGCTCCCAGCGGATCCGGCTCTCCAGATCCATCGGAGACAGTTTCCACTGCTTCATCGGGTCATGGATCCGCATCATAAACCGCAACTGCTGCTCTTCGTCGGTAATAGAAAACCAGTATTTCAGAACGATGGTATTAGACCGCACCAGCATGCGCTCAAATTCGGGCACATCTCGAAAGAAGGTCTCGACCTGCCCCTCATCGGCAAAGCCCATCACCCGCTCCACCCCGGCGCGGTTGTACCAGGAGCGGTCAAACAGAACAATTTCACCGCCGGCCGGCAGATGCGGCACATAGCGCTGGAAATACCACTGGCTTTGTTCGCGCCGACTGGGCGCTGGCAGCGCCACCACCCGGGCTACCCGCGGATTCAGCCGCTGGGTAATGCGCTTGATCACACCGCCCTTACCGGCGCTGTCGCGCCCCTCCATGATCACCAGAACCTTGGCGCCCGTCTGAACCACCCAGTCCTGCAGCTTGATCAGCTCGGCCTGCAGGCGCAGCAGGTTGCGGAAATAGACCTTGCGATCCAGCATCTCCGGGTGCTGCTCGCGGTAAATCTTGCGCAACTCCATCGACAGCATCGGCTCGGCGAATTCAATTTCGATATCCTCGTCCAACGTGTCCTGCAGTTCGGCTTCGAGCCAATCATAAGAATCAGGGTCGGTATCGCTGGTCACGGGCGCATTCCTTCAATGTTTTGTCATTGCGGATCCCACTATCAAGCCAGTGTGATCCTTTGATGTCATCTGGAGGCAAATTTTCCCCAGCGTGACCTTCCAGAGGCATCAGGCGACCCTTGTGATACGGGTCGCTGCTTTTGGCCTTTGTGTGACGCAAGGGAAGCGAATTTTGCCGCAAGGTGCAAGCGCATTTACAACCCTTGCGACATCCTGGCATCATTCTGATGCTTCATCGCTCTGGACTGCCTAACCCCTGGCCGCCGCAAGGATGAGATCTGCCGCCTTTTCCCCGATCATGATACTGGGCGCATTGGTATTGCCGCTGGGGATTGTCGGCATGACGCTGGCATCAGCCACCCTAAGGCCCCGCACCCCGCGCAGGCGCAGATCACCATCCAGCGGCGCCGTGTCCTCTCCCCCCATATGCACCGTGCCGGTGGGGTGAAAAATCGTGGTGCCAATGTCTCCGGCGGCTTTCATCAGGTCCTCCACCTCATCAGAGGCCCCGCCCGGTTTCATCTCCTGCGGCCCATAGGCGCGCATTGCAGGCTGCGCCATGATGGCGCGGGCCTGCCGGATGGCGGCAACAGCCACCTGGCGGTCACCCTCGGTGGACAGGTAATTCGGCGCTATCTCTGGTGCCTGATGCGGATCCTTTGAGGCAATCTGCACTGAGCCGCGGCTTTCGGGACGCAGGTTGCAAACGCTGGCCGTGAGGCCGGGGAAATCATGCAGGGGCTGGCCAAAGGCCTCCAGGGTCAGCGGCTGTACATGATATTCTAGGTCCGGTGTCGCCAGATCAGGACGCGAACGGGCAAAGGCACCCAGCTGGCTTGGCGCCATCGACATTGGCCCCGACCGTTTCAACAGATATTCCAGCCCGATCTTGGCCTTGCCCAGCATCGAGTTTGCCAGCGTGTTCAGCGTCCGCCCGGTCTCCAGTCGCCAGGCGCAGCGCAGTTGCAAATGGTCCTGCAGATTTGCGCCCACGCCGGGCATATCTTGGCGCACCTCGATGTCGTGCTCCTGCAACAGCGCGCCCGGCCCCAGCCCCGACAATTGCAGAATTTGTGGCGAGTTCACCGCCCCCGCCGACAGCACCACCTCGCCGCGCGCCCGCACCTGATGGGTCACGCCTCCCTTGTCGTATTCCACCCCAACGGCGCGGCCCTCTTCAACAAGGATACGGCGGGTATGTGCCTTGGTCTCCACCTTCAGGGTCTGGCCCGTGACGGTGCGCAAAAAGGCCTTTGCCGTGTTCATCCGCCAGCCACCGCGCTGATTGACGCGAAAGTAGCCCACGCCCTCGTTATTGCCGGTGTTGAAATCACTGACCTTTGGCAGCCCCCAGCTGGCAGCCGCCTCCATCCAGTCGTCCAGCACATCCCAATGCAGGCGCTGGTTTTCCACCCGCCATTCGCCGCCTTCACCGTGCATGTCAGAGGCACCCTCGACATAGTCTTCGGATTTTTTGAAGTAGGGCAGCACATCGTCCCAGCCCCAGCCCGTAAGGCCGCGCTGCCGCCAGCCGTCATAGTCTGCCGCCTGGCCGCGCAGATAGAGCATGCCGTTGATGGAGGAACAGCCGCCCAGAACCTTGCCACGCGGGTAGATCAGCGAGCGTCCGTTAAGGCCCGCCTCAGCGGCAGTGCGATACATCCAGTCGGTGCGGGGATTGTTGATGCAATAGAGATAGCCCATCGGGATATGCACCCAGTGGTAGTTATCCTTGCCGCCGGCCTCCAGCAACAAAACCTTGTGGCCTGCTTCGCTCAACCGTTTGGCAATCACGCACCCGGCGCTGCCCGCGCCCACCACAATATAATCCCACTCCATGACCTGCCTCCTGCTCACGTCTTTGGCGCATCTGATCACATTTGCCCCCGGCGCAACAGAGGCAAGCCAAGAAACTGCCAAGCTTTCAGCAGCTTGAGCGCAATCCGTTCAGTTCCAGAAATCACCGCCCGGAATCACACAGGCCTGATCCGGCGGGCCTGACCGGGTGGGCCAAATCAACATGTCAGATCAAACGGGCAAAGCGGTGGTCTTAAACACTGTGCGCAGCGCAAAGCTCGACTGCATCTGCGCCACCCCTGGCAATCGCGCCAGATGCTGGCGGTGGATGCGAGCAAAATCATCTGTGTTCTCGGCCACCACCTTGAGCAGGTAATCCGCCGTTCCCGCCATCAGGTGGCACTCCAACACATCCGGTATCCGGGCCACCGCGCGCTCAAAGCCATCCAGCAGTTCATCCGCCTGGCCCTGCAGGGTGATCTCAACAAAAACCGTTGTAGGCACCGCCATCTTGCGGGCATCCAACAGGGCGACATAGTCCTTGATATAGCCGTCGTTCTCTAGCCGCTGCACCCGACGGTGACAGGCCGAGGCCGAGAGGTTCACCCGCTCACTGAGATCCGCATTAGAGACCCGCCCCTGACGTTGCAGCACCTGCAGTATGCGACGATCTGTGTTATCTAGAGACATATTTTGAAAGATCCTTGCTGCCTTTAGCCTAATTAGTCGAAGAATCTTCGAATGTCATGTTTTTATACCGCACAAAAAAGCAGCACCTCTTGCAGGATGCGCGTCACACTGACGCAACAAAACGGAGGAGAGACAATGAAAATCGGGTGCCCCACAGAGATCAAACCGCAGGAATTTCGCGTTGGCATGACGCCAGACGCCGCCCGCGAAGCTGTCAATCACGGCCATCAGGCTCTTGTTCAAAAAGGCGCGGGCCTTGGTGCGGGCTTTACGGATGAGGATTACATTTCGGCCGGGGCTGCAATCATCGACACCGCCGAAGAGATCTTTGCCAGTGCCGATATGATCGTCAAGGTAAAGGAGCCGCAGGCGGTTGAGCGCAAGATGCTGCGCGAGGGCCAGTTGCTGTTCACCTACCTGCATCTGGCCCCCGATCCCGACCAGACCCACGACCTACTGGCCTCTGGCTGCACCGCCATCGCCTATGAGACCGTCACCGACCGCAACGGCGGCTTGCCTTTGCTAGCGCCGATGTCCGAAGTTGCCGGCCGTCTGGCACCGCAGGTTGGCGCCTGGACCCTGCAAAAGGCCAATGGCGGTCGCGGCATTCTGATGGGCGGCGTCCCAGGTGTGGCCCCGGCCAGGGTTGTGGTTATCGGCGGCGGTGTTGTCGGCACTCATGCGGCCAAGATCGCCGCCGGCATGGGCGCAGATGTGACCATTCTGGACCGCTCACTGGCCCGTCTGAAATACCTCGACGATGTCTTTGGCCGCAACTTCAAAAACCAGTATTCCACTGCCGGCGCCACGGCTGAACTGGTGCGCGCCGCCGATATGGTGATTGGTGCGGTGCTGATCCCCGGTGCCGAAGCCCCCAAGCTGGTGTCGCGGGCGATGCTGAGCGAAATGAAGCCCGGTGCGGCGCTTGTGGATGTGGCCATCGACCAGGGCGGCTGCTTTGAAACCTCTCGCGCCACCACCCATGCCGACCCGATCTACGAGGTCGACGGCATCATGCACTATTGCGTGGCCAATATGCCCGGCGCGGTTGCCCGCACCTCAACCCAGGCGCTTGGCAATGCCACCCTGCCCTTTATGCTGAACCTGGCCGACAAGGGCTGGCGCAAGGCCTGCGAAGACGACCCGCATCTGCTGAACGGCCTCAACGTGCATGCGGGCAAGCTGACCTACTATGCGGTTGGCAAGGCCCTCGGGCTGGATGTGCTCTCCCCGAGTCTGGCGTTGAAATCCTAACTGGGTCAAAAAATAGGGCCCCAGATTAGGACCACAGACAAAAAGCGCTCCACCCGCCCGTGTTTTCCTGCATTGGCGGGTGATTTTTTGCAAAATTGACCCTTCAGACCCTGATCTGAAGGGTTTTTGTACAATTTCCCCCTAGTCACAAAGGTGCATTCTATAGTCCAATTCAACGCTCCCTGCAGACGACTGCCCAAGGTCGCGCAAGCGGAACATTTCAAAGGGACGAAAACCAGATGCTTTCAGAATTCAAAGACTTCATCGCCAAGGGCAATGTCATGGACATGGCCGTTGGTATCATCGTCGGGGCCGCCTTCACAGCAATCGTGAAATCCATGGTTGGCGATCTCATCAATCCAATTATCGGCGTTTTCACCGGCGGCATGGATTTCACCAATTCCTACATCGTGCTCTCAGGTGAAGTTGCCGCCGGTGCCTCGCTGGAAGCTGCCCGCGAAGCCGGCGCTGCTGTCTTTGCCCATGGCGCCTTTATCATGGCCGTGATCAACTTTCTCATCATCGCCTTTGTGGTCTTTATGTTGGTGCGCTACGTCAACAAGGTAAAAGAGGCCGCAACCCGTAAGGAAGAAGCCGCCCCCGCGCCCGAGGCGCCCGCAGGCCCCACCGAGCTGGAAATCCTGATGGAAATCCGCGACTCGCTAAAGAAATAACCTCATCGCCAGCGATGTTGCCACGCCTCAGAGCCCCCAGCCTGCCTAGCGCCGGGTTGGGGGCTTTTTGCCAAAATGCTCCCCTTGTGGATCCGGGCCAAGAGTGCTTCACCCGCACCAAACCATAAAACGAAAGAACACTTCAGACATGGACGATCTTATTGAACAAGGCGCAGCCTATTGGCCAATGGTGCTGAGCGGCCTTAAAGCACTGGCAGTGCTCATCCTCGGCTGGATCGCCGCAGGGATGGTGAGCAGTGCCATTCGCACCCGGATCAATGCAACCCCCGGAATTGACGCCACCCTCGGCAATTTCATTGCCAGCATGGTGCGCTGGATACTGATTGCCGTGGTGCTGATTGCCGTGCTGGGCATCTTTGGCATCGAGGCCACCAGCCTGGTCGCAATGATGGGGGCCGCCACGCTCGCCATTGGTTTGGCGCTGCAAGGCACCCTGAGCGACCTGGCTGCCGGCTTTATGCTGGTGCTGTTTCGGCCCTACAAGCTGGGACAATACGTCGATATTGGCGGCACAGCGGGCACGGTAAAAGATCTCAACCTGTTTGTGACCGAGCTGGTAACACCGGACAATGTGCAGATCATTGTGCCCAATGGTCAGGCCTGGGGGTCGATCATTACCAATTACTCGCATCACGACACCCGGCGCGTTGATCTGGTCTTTGGTATCGACTATGGCGACAGCGCCGATGCCGCCAAGGCAGTAATCCTGGCACTGGCCGCAGCCGACAGCCGCGTCAAACAAGACCCAGAACCCTGGGTACGGGTGACAAACCTTGGCGACAGCTCGGTTGATCTGACCACCCGGATCTGGTGTGACGCTGCAGACTACTGGGAAGTGAAATTTGCCATGACCCAGGCGGTCAAAGAAGCCTTTGACGCCAAAGGCATCTCGATCCCCTATCCCCACACTGTGGAAATCCATCGCGAGGCCTAGCGCTGCCGCCCGTCCCCGCCCGGTATTGGGCCAGGAAGGGCGCTAGACGATATGCTCCCGGCACCCCGCCTTTGGCGGGGTGTTTTTCATTTGATGGGGGGCCGGCCACCCAGATTGGTCACCCCATCCGCATCCAAAAATGCCCAGCGTGAGGCCAGAAACTGAAAACTTCTGTGATCCCAGCCTGACACATCCCGTTGAAATCGAGACCGCCAGGCCCCCTCCACATTCACCGGCAGACGAATTTTGTTCACCTCGGGCGGCATCTTACGGGCCTTCAACGCCTCCTCAGTGGCCTTGACAAACATCGCCTTCAGGCGGTTTTCAACAGGAACCGCTTCCTTGGCCCGCCGTCCGGCAAAGATCACGTAGACTTCAGAAGTGCCATTCAGGTACCCCCGGATCACCAGGTCTCCCCGGCTACTGCGCTTCATATGCGGCACCAGAGCAACTGCAAATTGCCCCAGATCCTTTTTGAACAGCCCCGTGTCTTCACTTTTTGGGGTGATGTTTTGAGTCGGGCTACGACGATTGTGCATAGAGATTGTCCGCTGGCGCCCCAAAATTGAGACACGCTTTGTTTGCCTGAGTTGAAACCGTGTTACGGGCCACTTTAGGCTGCGGCTGTTAACGAACGGTTCTCGCAGGCCGAAAACGCATCACAACGCATCACCCAGACGCCGGGTTTGCGCGACACATCACCTGCACCGGTTCACCATCATAATCCGCCATCCCGGTTTTGCGGTAGCCCTGCTTGCGCGCCACATTTTGCGAGGCAGCATGCTCTGGTGCCATGATTGCAACGGTCTGCGGCCAGGCGCGTGCCTCGTCAGCCCATTGGTGCATCCGCGTAACGGCCTCGCTCGCCAGACCGCGCCCATGGGCCTGCGGTGCCAGAGCCCAGCCGGCCTCAGGCGCATTTGGCAAGGGCGGAGAAATCTGGCGCTGATACTCACCAAAACCGGCCCCGCCCAGATACCCCCCATCTGCCCGGTCGCAAACGGCCCAATATCCATAGTCCAGCGCCTGCCAGTGACCGATGTAACGCAGCAGCCGCGCCCAGGAGGCCTCGCGACTGCTGGGGGTGCCACTAATATATTTCACCACCTCAGGATCGGCCCAGAGTGCCGCCACATCTTCAAAGTCCGCAAGGCAATGTGGCCGCAGAATCAGCCGATCTGTCATCAGAACCGGTGCCGTCATTCAGGCAGAGCACTAGTAGGCAGAGCGCTGGTCAGGACATATGACAGGATCTCAACCACCTGACGGGGCTCATCCGCTACGGCAAGGGCGGCGGCATGCACCTCTTTCAGCGCGTGCTGGTGCTCGGGCTGGCTGAGAACGATGATCGACTTGCCAAGCGCCGCCGCATAGCCGGCATCAAAGGCGGCGTTCCACTGTTTGTATTTCTCACCAAAGCGCACCACGACAACATCGGCATCCTCGATCCCCTTGCGGGTGCGAATGGCGTTCAGTTTGGCGCCTTTATGATCGTGCCAGAACTTGTTCTCCTCAGCACCCAGAATGGCCACGCCACAATCATCGCTGGCGGCATGATCGGTCACCGGGCTTTGAAAGCGCACATCCAGGCCTTTAGCGCCCGCGATGATCTGCGCGCGCCAGTCGGTGTGGATCTCTCCGGACAGATAAACCTTGAGTGTCATGCTTGTGCTCCCTGCTTTGCGTTCTTTGTTTTTCAGCTGACTGCATAAACCGGATCCAAACTTGAAACCAGTCGTGCGGTCTCTGCGCCTCAACGCTCCGGCAAGAAAACAGCCAGTTGGCAAAGCGCGGCGGTAAATCGAACGCTGAATTTCGAAGGTTGGAGCCGCGTGGTTACGGATGCAATACTACGGCATAACTCGCTGAAAGCCCCCCCCGGAAAGGAACATGCAGAATGATTGCCTACGTCACAGTTGGTGCTGATGATCTTGCCCGCGCAAAACGGTTTTACTCTGCGGTCCTGCCAGCCCTTGGCTACAGTCTGAGGGAAGGCCCCGAGGGCCTGAGTTACATACTGCCCGGAAAGCCGGGCCAGTCGCCTGCTTTACCCGATTTCTACGTCAAACCAACCTTCGATGGACACCCGGCCTCGTCTGGGAACGGATCCATGATCGCATTCGAGGCCCGCTGCCAAAGCCAAGTTCGTGACCTTCACTCCGCCGCGCTTATCGCGGGAGGTTTTGACGAGGGTCAGCCGGGCTTTCGCGCTTCTTACGGACCTCAGTTCTATGTTTGCTACCTGCGCGACCCGCAGGGCAACAAGATCGCATTGTTTTCCAGTGATCCAAACGAAGCCGGACGCGACGGATAACGCCGCTGGGCTGGGAGAGCAAAAAGGCGCGCCTTGGGGCACGCCTTTGTCGCTTCTTGCAACGTACTGGCCGCCTTAGCCGCGCAGAGTGCCACCAGTTGCCTTGGACACCTTGGCGATGATCTTTGCGCTCACGGCCTCGATATCTTTTTCTTTCAACGTCTGGTCACTGGGTTGCAAGCGCACAGTCAGGGCCAGCGATTTTTTACCCTCGCCCAATGAGCCGCCGATGAACTCATCAAAGATGCGCACATCACTGATCAGGGCCTTGTCGGCCCCGATGGCAGCATTGACCAGCGTCAGCGCTTCGACCTCGGCATCAACCACAAAGGCAAAGTCACGCTCAACCGCTTGCAGATCGCTTTGGCCAAGGGCCGCGCGGGTGGCGCCGCTTTTGCGTGGCAGCGGCACCGCATCGGGCCAGATGGTAAAGGCAACAACCGGACCTTTGACGCCCATGGCATTGATCACCTTAGGGTGCAGCTCGCCAAAGATGCCAAGCACCTTTTTCGGCCCCAGACAGATTTTGCCGTGACGCCCGGGGTGCCACCAGTTCTGCGCACCGCGCAGGATCTGCACCTTGGCAGGGGCGCCGATGGCAGCCAGAATGGCCTCGATATCGGCCTTGGCGTCAAAGGCATCGACGCCGCGCGCCGCACCATGCACATCTTTGGGGCCAGTGTTGCCCACCAGAATGCCCGAGATCAGGTTATGCTGCTCGCCCGGCTCGCCCCCGTGAAAGGCGGGGCCAACCTCAAAGAACGCCAGATCCATAAAGCCGCGCGCCTGATTGCGCGCCGCCGCCTGCAACAGGCCCGGCAGCAAGGCAGGGCGCATATGCGACATCTCTGACGAGATCGGATTGGCCAGCATGGTGGCATCTTCACCGCCGCCAAACAGCGCTGCTGACGCCTGATCGATGAAGGTATAGCTGACCACCTCGTTATAGCCGAGGCTGGCCGCGGTGCGCCGTGCCATCTGCTGGCGGCGCTGCTGCGGCGTCATAACGGCCTTTGGAATGCCCTCGGTGATGCGCGGCAGCGGTTTGCCCTGCAGTTTGGTCAGGGACGCAATCCGGGCGACTTCTTCCACCAGATCGGCTTCCCCCTGCACATCAGGGCGCCAGCTGGGCACATGCGCCATGTTGCCTTCAAGGCGAAAGCCAAGGCGGGTCAGGGTCTGGCGCTGGTCGCTTTCGGGGATATCCATACCAACCAGCGACTTTACCCGTTCTGCGTCCAGTTTATAGGCGCGGGAATGGTCCGGCACATCGCCGGCAATAATCACCTCCGAGGCCTCACCGCCGCAGAGATCCAGGATCATCTGGGTGGCACGATGCAGCCCGTCAATGGTGAACTCAGGGTCAACGCCGCGCTCAAAGCGATAGCGCGCATCCGAGTTGATCTTGAGCGCGCGACCCGTCAGCGCGATCTGCACATGATCCCAGAATGCGCTTTCCAGGAACACATCCACAGTCTCTTCGGTGCAGCCACTCGCGTCTCCGCCCATGATACCCGCGATGCTTTCGACGCCGGTGTCGTCAGAGATCACCATCTGCCCGGCGGCAAAGGTGTACTCTTTTTCATCCAACGCTTTCATCACCTCGCCACCCGCGGCGCGGTGCACCCGCAGATCGCCCGTGACCTTGGCCGCGTCAAAGACATGCAGCGGGCGGTTCTGGTCATAGGTAAAGAAGTTGGTGATATCGACCAGCACTGAGATGGGCCGCAGCCCGATCGCCTTGAGCCGGTCCTGCAGCCACATGGGGCTGGGGCCGTTCTTGACCCCCCGGATAAGACGCCCGGTGAACAGCGGGCAGCCGTCCAGAGTGTCTTCATCAATGGTGACTTTGATCGGGCTTTCAAACGTGCCGGCAACCGGTGCAAAATCAGGTGTTTTCAGCGTGCCCAAGCCACGCGCCGCCAAATCGCGGGCAATGCCGTGAATGCCCAGCGCGTCGGGACGGTTTGGCGTGATGGCGATCTCGATCACGGGATCCACCTTGGCAGGCTGGTTTTCCGCCAGCCAATCGACAAAGCGGTCGCCCACGGCACCAGAGGGCAGCTCGATGATGCCGTCATGCTCGTCCGACAGCTCCAGCTCGCGCTCGGAGGCCATCATGCCGTAGCTTTCAACGCCACGGATTTTGCCAACCCCAATGGTGATGTCGAGCCCGGGGATATACATGCCCGGTTTACAGACCACCACGGTGATGCCAGTCCGAGCGTTGGGCGCCCCACAGATGATCTGCAGCTCGCCCTCGTCGGTGTCGACCTTACAGATGCGCAGCTTGTCGGCATCGGGGTGCTTTTCGGCGTGCTTTACATAGCCCAGGGTAAAATCCTTGAGCCGGTCCCCGGGATTTCTGATCTCTTCGACCTCAAGGCCGAGGTCGGTCAGGGTTTCAGCGATCTCATCCACTGATGCGTCAGTGTCGAGGTGATCTTTCAGCCAGGAAATCGTGAATTTCATTTTGCGGCTTCCTTCTCAGATACGGAACAAAATACGTGTAGGCATTTTGCGGTAGTGTAGTTTTGTGCGGATAGGCAAAGAGCACTTGATACAAGTGACGCAGCAACAAGAAAAATCGCAACCCATAGGGCCTGAATACTCGCTGCAAAATTAAACTCTTTTTCCACCAGGTTTCTCGCAAGTTGTTTTTGCAGCTCCGCGCCCCAGACAACTTTATCCCCCCCCCGCTGTAGGGTGGAAAAATCCTTTTGGCCCAAATGACCCGCACCAGAAATACGATGTAAAACTATTCCGAGAAAAGCTCCGAGACTCAACAGGGAGAAAAATTTGACAAGGCTTGGTGCTTTTAGGATCAAGGGGAAATGGGCAATGAAACCAGTGAGAATAATGGCCAGGACAGCCAAAAAAATCCCATTTTTTGCTTCGATCTTCTTTAAGGTGCCCAACATAATTTCGTGTTCGGGCCCGGTAAAAACATACTCAACACCCAATCCATCTAGTTTTTTCACTGCGGGCATACAGAGTTCACA
>JAWUWF010000032.1:0-37753 GCA_034111985.1 Pseudophaeobacter sp. | reverse complement strand
TTTAGCAGCTGTGCTGACCATGCCCCCATGGCGAGAACCAGCTTGGGCGTTTGGCTGCGTCCTGATGCTGTGACATAGCTCCAGCCTCCCTCTGTTTCAGGACGTCTCGCTGTGACCTCGTCGCGGATGATCTCGCCACCTAGGGTTCTGAACTTTTCCGCCAGCACGGCACCCAGACGTCCTGGAGATGTGGCCCTGGCCTGTCCTTTCAGCAGAATTGCGGCCTGAAAATCATGGCTCAGATCAGGTTCCAGATCGCGCAGGTCACCAGCGCCTATCCGTTCTATTGGCGCGCCTACCTCTTGCCGCATTGTGTAGTCGGACGACATTACCCCGGCGGCTTCGGCGCTGCGAAAGGCATGTACATAATAGCTGTCGCGCAACAGGTGCTCTTGTCCTGTGCCCTGCAAAAGGCTGCGAAACAGACTGACATTGTCACGGTTCAGCTGATCCATGGCTTTGGAAATTTCGCCAATTCGGCTGGCCCGGCCTTCATAGAGAAACCGCAGACCCCAGGGCGCCAGACGCGGCAGGTAGCCGGGCCGCACAGTGACCGGCCCCAGCGGATCCAGCAGCCAGCCCGGAACCTTCTTCCAAAGACCCGGCATGGACTGTGGCACCACCGACCAGGGTGATATGACCCCGGCATTGCCAAACGAAGTTGCCTGCCCAGGGGCATCCCGGTCCAGCAAGCGGACCCGCAAGCCCTTTTCGAGCAGGGCCAACCCGGTGCAAATCCCGACAATGCCAGCCCCCAGAACCGTTACGTCAACGTTTGTTTTTGCGTGCTCTGGCATCATACGAGTGCTTTTGAGCGTTTTTGGCTGGCCAGCTGCTGCATCAGCGCAGGTGACATGACAACCAAGGCCAGGATGTCAGAGTTCAGGCTGGGCGCGACGAGAAACAAGCCGCCAATGGCCATCAGCAGCCGCCACACCCCGCTGAGCGGCGCCAGGAAATAGCCTGACACGGCCGTGGCGATTGCAAAGACGCCCAGCGCGCATGTTATGCTCACCTGCAGGAAACTGGTGAGGGTGAAATACTCTGGCAACACGATCAGCATGGTTGGCGCATAGACAAAGACCATCGGGACCATCAATTTCCCCAAGCCCAGCGTAAAGGCGCTCAACCCGGTCCGGAAGGGGTTTGACCCGGCGATCCCAGCCGCCGCATAGGCCGAGGCGCAGACTGGCGGGGTGATCTCGGAGATCACACCATAGTAGAGCACGAACATATGGGTGGCGAGGGGCGGCACCCCAAGCTGCGACAGGGCTGGCGTCGCAACCGCCACCAGCATGATGTAGAGGGCGGTCGTTGGCAGGCCCGCGCCCATCAAGATACAGGCCATGGCGATGAGAACCAGCGAGATGAACTGCTGTAGCGCAGGTTGACTGAAGGCTTCGATGTTTGTCCATTCCACCAGGGGTGCCACGCTGGCAGCCAGATCGGCGGCACCGCCCGTGACCATAAAGCCCAGGCGAAAGCCGACACCGGTGGTGTTGATCACGCCGACCACGATGCCCACCGCCGCTGACGCGGCTCCGACAGCCAGAGCATACTGGACGCCAACGTGAAAGCTGTCGAACAGATCCCGAAAGCTCTGACGTTCGTTGCGGTGCAAAGTGCCAAGGATGGTCAGACCTGCGAGGACGCCAGCCATACCCGGGCTGTAACCTTCGCCGGAATAGGGCGAGGCCTTCCAGAAAATATAGCCGAGAAAGGCGAGGGGGATGACCAGCGACGCGGGTTTGTCAAAGGCGCAAAACCCGACGATGACGCAGAGGATTAGTCCGACAAAGGCGGCCATGTTGGGCGAATAGCCCGAGAACAGCACGATCAGCAGGGCGATCAGCGGAATAATAGTGAACCAGCCATCCCGCCAGACCTGCACAATTTTGGGCAGCTCTTCTTTGGTATAGGTCTGCAGGCCAAGCTTTTTGGCAGTGAAATGCACAATCGACATCACACCGATGTAGTGCATCATCGCCGGGACAATCGCCGCGATCACGATGGTGGTATAGGGCACCTCAAGATATTCAGCCATTAGGAACGAGGCCGCGCCCATAATCGGCGGGGTGATCTGGCCCCCGGCCGAGGCTGCAGCCTCAACACCGCCGGCGAAATGGCCGGGATAGCCCATTTTCTTCATGTTCGGGATAGTCAGCGACCCTGTTGAGACGGTGTTGGCGATAGAGCTGCCTGAAATGGTGCCAAAAAAGGCGGAGGACACCACTGATACCTTGGCAGGCCCGCCGGTGTAGCGGCCCGCCATGATCATGGCGTTGTCGACAAAGAACTGCCCCAGCCCCATCCGCTGCGCCACCACGCCAAACAGCACAAAATGGAACACCACGGTCGAGACCACCCAGAGGGTAACGCCAAAGATGCCTTCGGAGGGGAAATACATATTGTTGACGAACTGACGCCAGTCGACACCGGGGTGTTTGAGGATCTGCGCCGGCATGTAGGGTCCAAACAGCGCGTAGGACATGAACACCAAAATGATCAGCGGCAGTACAAAGCCAATGGTGCGGCGGGCGATTTCCAGCACCGTCACAACGAGGATGGTGCCAAAGAAAACATCCAGCCCAGAGGGGTCGCCCTGTCGCATCGCCTGCTCAGGCAAATCAAAACCAAACCCGGTAAAGCCGCGCCAGCTGAGCCACAAAAACAAAGAGGCGGCAATGGCCAACCCGGCCAGCGCCCAGTCGTAGAGCGGCACATTGCCCGGAGAAAGCGGTTTTTCCCCGCGCCATTCCAGCGCGCGGGCGGATTTGATCAGGGGAAAGCCTGTGAAGATGAACAGGAATAATCCGGTCAGGTGAATGCCCATATGAACGTGATCCACCGGCGTGCCAAACCCGGCCGTCCACAGGTGGTAAAGCGCATAACAGATCATTGCCCAATACAGCACCTTGCTGAGCACGGGGCCATTGTCGCGGGTGTTCAGAGCTGAATCGTACTTCTTTTCAAGCTCTTCAAGCGCCTTATTGTCGAGATGGGATTGCAATGGCATCGCAGGGCTCCTGCTGCAGGGGCTGGTATTCAAAATGTGCCGATAAAAAAAGCGGCAGCGGTGGGAGTTCCGCTGCCGCCCTCGGCCAAAGAGGAGAGTTTACTTCAACAGGCCTGCTTCACGATAGAAGCGCTCGGCACCCGGGTGCAGCGGCACGCCAATGCCGTCGACACCGTCCAGTGCGGTCTCCATGGTGATCACTTTGCCCTTGGGGTGGCCGTTATCCAGCAACCTGCGCGCAGTTTTTGACCACAGGGCCTTGGTGATCTGATAGACCAGCTCTTCGTCGATATTGGCGTTGGTCACCATAATGCCCGACACGGCCACGGTGTTCACGTCGTATGGTACGCCCGGATAGGTGCCCGCAGGGATTTTTGAGGGAATGTAGTAGGGCACTGTCGTGTTGGCCTGCTTAACCTCTTCGTCCGTGAAGTTATAAAGCTCCATGCCCTTGGTGTTATCCAGCTGGATCATCGCAGCAACCGGGGTGCCGGCTGCGTAGAAATAGGCATCCAGCTGCCCATCGGCGAGACGTTCCGCCGACTGGCTGTTGTTCAGCTCAGCCGCACTGATGTTGTCGCGGTTCACGCCGTGGTCGCCAACAATCAGCTCCACCGCGATTTGTGTGCCTGACCCCGCCTGAGCGATGCCAACGCGCTTACCTTTTAGATCGCCAAGGCCATTCAATGAGGCCCCCTTGGGCATCACAAGATGCAGGTCTTCGGGGTAAAGATTGGCAATGATCCGCAGGTCCGGTTTGGCGTTGCCCTCATATTTGCCGACGCCGTGATAGGCAAAATGCAGCGTGGCGGCCCCTGAGAGCCCAGCCTCCATTTGCCCCGCCTGAATGGCGTTGACGTTATGGGCCGAGGCGTTGGTCGACTGCGCAATAGCGACCAGGCCTGGCACGCCGCAGTTGCCACCCTCTTCGCAGGCCCGTGACCCGGGAGGGTTTGAGATCGCGTTGGCAATGATGCCGCCAATCGGGAAATAGGTGCCGCCGGCGCCGCCGGTGCCGATGCGGAAAAAGGTCATTTCCTGCGCCACTGCGACGCCGGTCATCATCGTGCAGGCCAGCGCGGCCCCGGTGATCTTGGCAAAAATACTCATGTCGTTCGTCTCCCAGTTCTTTTTTGTGCGCCCCATGTCATCCGGGACTGACAGCCTAAAAATGCAATTTCCCAAGGGTGCAGGCGCAGTTTAATAAATGCAAACTCGAAATATTATGGTATCCATAAAAATTGCTTATGTATGGGGGATGCGATGAACTTGCAGCAGCTTGCGACTTTTCGTGAAATTATGAAATCCGGCTCTGTCAGCCAGGCGGCGCGCAATCTGCATCGCACCCAGCCCGCTGTAAGTGCCTCTCTGAAAACACTGGAAGAGGATCTCGGCATGGCCCTGTTCCTGAGGGAGGGGCGCAGGCTGGTGCCGGTTCCTGAGGCGCAATACCTCCTGGCCGAAGCGTCGGAGGTGTTGGACCGTTTGAGTGTTGCGGAACAGAATCTGACCGCGCTGCGTGATCGCCGAACTGGCCGGCTGCGTGTGGTGGCCATGCCTGGTCCCTCGGCCTATCTGCTGCCTGAGTTCATCAGCAATTTTATCGCGCACCGCCCCGAGGTGCAGGTTTCCGTCGCGACCCGAAGCTCTTTGCAGGTGCGCAATCTGATCTCGGCCCAGGGATTTGATGTCGGCTTTTGCGATCTTGAGGTTCTGGAAGGCCCCGACCGGCTGTTCTCCAACGAGGACATCTCGAGCAACTGCCTGTGTGCCTTACCCTATGATCACCCGCTGGCGGCCCAGGCCATTGTCAGCGCCAAGGATCTGGACGGCCACCCCATGGGAGCGCTGCAGCCGACGCATTCGACCTTTGCCAATACGCAAGCAGCCTTTGCGGCCGAGGGAGCGGATTTTAATATTCGCATAGATATGCAGTATTTTCTGCCGCTGTTCCCGTTCATTGAGGCGGGGCAGATTTGTGCTGTGGTCGATGTGCTCAGCGCCCATTCCTATCTGCGCAGCAAGGGCGAAGCGGCGCGTATTGCATTTCGGGCATTCCAGCCGGATGTTCCCTTTGGCTACTCCATCCTGACGCCGCATCAACGTCCTCTCTCACGTCTGGCCGAAGAGTTTGTGACGCAATGGAGGAGCTGGGTCTTACATGCCATCGCGAGCGCCGGCCCGCCAAGGTAGCTGGTCTGCCAAGGTAGCAGGCCCGCCAAGGTATGGGAAATGCGGTCAGATGTCAGTTGCCTTGCCTGCGCCTGGCTGGGTCTCTTGCAGGTCGCTAGCAGCTTTGCGAAGCTAGCAAACAGTGCGGGGCACAGGGGAAAGGCACAGGGGAAAGGCCGGAGGCGAGCACAGTGTTGAGCACAGTTGCGAACAGTTGCGAACACTTAGGTCAACACAGGGATGAACAGGCCAGATCCTGCATTGCGCCAGGGCGCGTCGCTGCCAGTGTCGTGGTCATGCCGCTCTCTTTTTGGCGCTCTCTGTGGCTTTTGCGGTTGTTGGATAGACGGGGGGAGGGGCAGCAGAGATCTTTTTCCATTTCGATTTTGGCAAAGACTCTTTCGAAGGTATGAAAATCAACTGGTTAGGGCGTGAAAATGATTTTTTTTGACCAAAGCAGAGAAAATGGCAAAACACCGCTTGACGATCCCCGAGCCCTGGGAATATTACAGCCCAACATTCAGCGGCGACGTTGGATGGGCAGCACGCGGTTGTAGCTCAGCTGGTTAGAGTACCGGCCTGTCACGCCGGGGGTCGCGGGTTCGAGCCCCGTCAACCGCGCCACTGCTTCCTGCCTGATTTGGGCATAATCAAATCCCGCTCCGGATGGAGAATGTGGTGTAAGCCACTGTGAAGAGAAAATGCGCGGTTGTAGCTCAGCTGGTTAGAGTACCGGCCTGTCACGCCGGGGGTCGCGGGTTCGAGCCCCGTCAACCGCGCCACTTTTCCACAAAAAAATGTCTTGCACCGATGTTTCTGCAACGCAGAAATTGAGGTGGGATTTGTGCAGTCACACGCGCGACAGCAAGGCCGGTAAGGCCGCCTATCGAGATCCGGTCGCCGCCCCAATCTGGAGCGCGCGACCAGTGTTGAATTCGGAACATGCTGTCAGGGAGAGGGCGGCGTTGGCTCTGCCGTGGTGTCGTGACGCCACTGGGTCAGCTCGGTGTTGAGCCACTTTGTCAAATGTTCCATGTCTAGTGTTTTGTGAGTTTCAATGTGGTGCAGCAATACGCGCGCGCCATGTTGATATCCCGCACGGTAGCTTTCCTCCGGATCATTTTGGTTGCCTTCAAAACCTGCTGGTCGCTTGAAGTTACTTTGTGGCATTACTCGTCTCCAATCGTCAAAAACACGCATCAGAGGCCAGTATCGCGAATTTTTGATAAGCAATTCTTAAGCGGGGCAGCTTTCCGGTTCCCAGCCAAGAGGTTGGAGGGAACAAGGCGGGAGTCGTGCTTCTGCACGCTCAACCTGATCATGTGGGTCTGATAATGAGAGGCCGGACGGGGGTGCCCGTCCAGCCTATTTTCAGTTTCGTCTACTTTGTCAGGGCGTCCAGAATGCGGGCCCAGGACCGCATGCCTTTGTGAAAGCTCTTCAGGTCATACTTTTCATTCGGGGAATGGATCGCATCATCATCGTTGGCGTAGCCTATGAGCATTGATTCCATGCCGAGGATGGATTTGAAGAAGCCTGCAATCGGGATCGAGCCTCCCATGCCGCAGAACACCGCTTCGCGGTTCCACTCTTCACTCAGGGCGCTGCGGGCGGCCTCGAACTCGGGGCGGGAGATATCCATCACCGAGGCGCGCGACCCCTCCATGTCATTGTCCCAGATCACTTTGCAATCGGGTTTCAGCTGGGCTTCGACATGTTGGCGGATGGCATCGCGCAGGGCATCCGGGTCCATGTCGCCAACAAGGCGGCAGGTGATCTTGCAATGCGCTTCTGAGGGAATCACGGTTTTGGATCCGGCGCCATTGTAGCCGCCCCAAATGCCGTTCACCTCCAGCGTCGGGCGGGCCCATTGCTGCTCCAGGATGGAATACTCTTTTTCGCCATGGGCCTGGGTGTAGCCCGCATTGTCGAGATAGTCCTTGGCGTCAAACCCCGACGCCTCCCATTGGCGCAGCAGCTCGGCGGGCACCTCAAGGACGCCTTTGTAAAAGCCGTCAACGGCCACCGCGCCGGTCTCTTCGTCATAGAACGAGGCAATGATTCGCGAGATTTCCCGCAGCGGGTTAAGGCCGGGGCCGCCGTAGTGGCCCGAGTGCAGATCGATGCGCGGACCAACAAGGGTGAACTCGTCCTTCAGCATACCGCGCAGCTGCGAGGCAATCGAGGGCACACCACGCGACACCATTGAGGTGTCACAGATCAGGGCATAGTCGGCTTTCAGCTCAGCAGCATTTTCTTGCATAAAGGGAATGAGCGAGGGCGAGCCGGACTCTTCTTCGCCTTCAAAGAAAAACGTGATGCGACAGGGCAGGGAGCCATGAATGGCCTTCCAGGCCCGGCAGGCCTCGACAAAGGTCATCAGCTGACCCTTGTCATCTGACGCGCCACGGCCCCGGATCACGGTGCCATTGGGGGTCTCTTCCAGCTGTGGTTCAAACGGTGGCGTGGTCCAGAGGTTCAGCGGATCAACCGGCTGCACGTCGTAGTGGCCGTAAAACAGCACATGGGGTGCCTCGGTGTTTTCTTCTCCGATATGGCCGACCACCATGGGATGACCGGGCGTGGGGCGTTTTTCAGCCGTGATGCCGATGGTCTTAAGATCCGCGACCAGCCAGTCGGCGGCCTTGTCGCAGTCCGCCTTAAAGGCAGGGTCTGTGGAAATGGACTGAATGCGCAGCAGCTCCAGCAGGCGCTCGGTTGCAGCATCAAGGTCAGTGTCAATCCGATCAAGCACGTCGTTTAGCGACATCGTTTTCTCCGGCAGATGAAAGGGGTTGAGAGGGTCGATTGCGCGGACCCTAGCAGCCCAAAATGCGCAGGACCAGATCTGCCGGAGGGAGAATTCTGAGGCGTATGGTGGAGAAGAAGAGCCCAGGCGAATCCATTTCGGGCCCCTTTAAGGCGCGTCGTAAGTCGCGGGTGACAGGGCGCGCAAATTGGCCTTACGGTTTCCAATATGCTGCATTTGCCGGATTTGTCGCAGCTCAGGGGGCGCAATTGCGGGCTATGCGGGCGCAGGCCGTCTTGCCGGGCTTTCGCTATAGGTCTATTTGACCTGTATCAAAGTTGCGAAGAGCCTGAGTGCGTATCCGGTTGAAGTGAAGACGCGCATTTGCTACTCATTCATTAATGTGAATGGGTTTTGCCCCAGGACCTGCGCCAAAGATACACAGCCTGCGCTTTTTGGATGAGCGCCTCAGAAAGCTATGGAGAAGCCGGTGGACTATTCCGCGAAACTTGATGTTGCCATTGATCGTTTGCACGAAGAGGGGCGCTATCGCACCTTTATTGATATCGAACGTAAGAATGGCCAGTTTCCGCATGCGGTCTGGACCCGTCCGGATGGCAGCAGTCAGGATATCACGGTTTGGTGTGGCAACGACTATCTCGGGATGGGACAAAACCCTGTTGTGCTGCAGGCCATGCACGAGGCGATTGACGCCACGGGGGCCGGCTCTGGCGGCACGCGCAATATCTCGGGCACCACGGTCTATCACAAACGTCTTGAGGCCGAGCTGGCGGATCTGCATGGCAAGGAGGCGGCCCTGTTGTTCACCTCGGCCTATATCGCCAATGATGCGACGCTCTCTACGCTGCCAAAGTTGTTTCCGGGGCTGATCATCTATTCGGATGCGCTGAACCATGCTTCGATGATCGAAGGCGTGCGGCGCAATGGTGGCGCAAAGCGTGTGTTCCGCCACAATGATGTGGCGCATCTGCGCGAACTGCTGGAGGCGGATGATCCAGAGGCGCCCAAGCTGATTGCCTTTGAATCGGTCTATTCCATGGATGGCGACTTTGGCCCCATTGAGGAAATCTGTGATCTGGCCGATGAATTTGGCGCGCTGACGTATATTGATGAGGTGCACGCGGTTGGGCTCTATGGTCCACGCGGTGGCGGTGTCACCGAGCGCGATAACCTTGCCCGCCGGATTGACATCATCAATGGCACCCTGGCCAAGGCCTACGGCGTGATGGGCGGCTATATCGCCGCCTCTGACAAAATGTGCGATGCCATCCGCTCCTATGCGCCGGGGTTCATTTTCACCACCTCATTGTCTCCGGCCGTTGCCGCAGGTGCCGCCGCCTCGGTGGCCTATCTCAAAGAGGCTCCTGAGCTGCGCCAAAAGCATCAGGAACTGGCCAAGGCTCTGAAACTGCGCCTCAAAGGCCTTGGTCTGCCGATCATTGATCATGGCAGCCATATTGTTCCGGTGATCGTTGGTGATCCGGTTCACACTCAAAAGCTAAGCGATATGCTACTGTCTGAATTTGGCCTTTACGTGCAGCCGATCAACTATCCAACCGTGCCGCGCGGCACCGAGAGGCTGCGGTTTACCCCCTCGCCAGTGCACGGTCCCAAGGAAATCGACCAATTGGTTCAGGCAATGGACAGCCTGTGGTCGCATTGTGCGCTGAATCGTGCCGAATTAGCAGGTTAACGCACAGATCTATGTGCAAAATGATTCAGTGTGTTATGTTTCCATTAATGAAAAGGCACGGGTGAATCGCTGGGGTGATTCGTTTAGCGCCGAACGATGTCGGATACGGCAGGCTAAGATGGGACAGCGGGCATGATTAGGCGCCTTACTTTGCGCAAATCGAAGGGGCATGAGGATTCATCAGCTCCCAAGAGCTTCGATGATTACGAATTGCGCCTTGGCGATATGATGCGCGGTGAGCGGGCAACCATGGGGAAATCCCTCCTGGATGTTCAGCGAGAACTTCGCATCAAAGCCTCCTACGTTGCCGCCATTGAAAACTCCGACCCTTCTGTTTTTGACACGCCTGGTTTTATTTCTGGTTATGTGCGCTCTTATGCCCGCTACCTGAATATGGACCCAGATGTCGCTTTTGAGACCTTCTGCCGGGAAAGTGGCTTTACCGTCGCGCACGGCATGTCTTCTGAAGCCTCTTCCCGCCGCCCTGTGGCAGCGCCGATTTCTTCTGGTGGTGGTTTGGGCAGTGGGGCTTTTACCTCGCCGACCACGCCTTTTGCGCCGGCCGTTGGCGGTATGTTCAGCCAGGTTGAGCCGCGTGCCATTGGATCGCTTTTGATTCTGGTTGGGCTGATTAGTGGCATTGGCTATGGCGGGTTGAGCATTCTGAAAGAAATTCAGCAGGTTCAGTTTGCGCCAGTGGAACAGACCCCGCTGGTTTTGGCTGATGTGGATCCCTTGCACGCCGCCCGCCGCCCGCTTGGGGCTGAGGCTCTGGCAAATGCCGGCAGCGATCCTGCAGCAGAGGCGCTGGATCGCCTTTACAGGCCACAGGCGCTGGATGTTCCGGTTCTGACCGCACGAGACGCGCCTATTGCCACACTTGACCCACGAAGCCTGGGCAATTTTGCCGTGCCCGAGCTGCCAAGCCTGACGCTCGCCGAAGCAAGCCTGCCAGCAGCGGGGCCTTTGGGCCAAGCTGTGCCACGGGTTGTTGAAGACGTGACACCAGGTGTTGAAATGGTTGCAGTGCGCCCCTCCTGGGTGCAGGTGACCGCGGCAGATGGCTCGGTCATCTACGAGGGTATTATGAATGGGGGGGACAGTTTCACAGTGCCCCTGACCGAAGAGGCGCCCAAGCTGCGGACCGGCGAAAGCGGAGCGATTTATTTTGCAGTCAACGGCGGCCATTTTGGTCCGGTTGGTAAGCGTGGTCAGGTCAGCAAGAACATTGATCTTTCGGTTGATGGCGTGTTGGAACGTTTCGAGGTCGCAGATCTGGAAGATGGCAAAAACAGCGCACTCGCCACTATGGTTGCAGAGCTGCGGGCGCAGCCCGCCTCCGAATAAAACCCGCCCAAAACATCCTGCATTATGGGGCTGTCTATTTGTGTCCGCTATTTCTGCCGACATGAAAAGAAATCCCATAGAGTTGCGCTGTGGCTTTTGCCACCCATTGCAGCGCGTCTGCAGAGACCGTATCTATCAGGCAATGAGGATCAACCGGGATCAGCCTGCATGTCCATGAATCACATCCGCCCCTGGCGCAATATCGAGCGCCGCAAAAGCCGCCAGATCCACGTCGGCAATGTTGCCATCGGCGGCGATGCACCGATTGCGGTGCAGACCATGACCAATACGCTCACCACGGATGTCGCAGGCACCATTGCGCAGATTCAGGCCTCGGCTGAGGCCGGGGCAGATCTGGTGCGGGTTTCGGTTCCCGATGAGGCCTCGTCAAAGGCGCTGAAGGAAATCGTGGCCGAAAGTCCGGTGCCGATCATCGCAGATATCCATTTTCACTATAAACGGGGCATTGAAGCTGCCGAGGCTGGCGCCGCTTGTCTGCGTATCAACCCAGGCAACATTGGCGATGAAAAGCGCGTGGCCGAGGTGATCCGCGCCGCGCGGGATCACGACTGCGCCATTCGGATTGGCGTCAACGCGGGCTCTCTGGAAAAGCATCTGCTGGAAAAATACGGTGAGCCCTGTCCGGCGGCGATGGTCGAAAGCGGCCTCGATCATATCCGTATTCTTGAGGATCACGATTTCCACAATTTCAAGATCTCGGTGAAGGCCTCTGACGTCTTTATGTCCGCAGCAGCCTATCAGCAGCTGGCCGAGGCCACGGACGCCCCTATCCACCTTGGGATTACCGAGGCGGGCGGTTTTGTCTCTGGCACCATCAAATCGGCCATTGGCCTTGGGCAGCTGTTGTGGATGGGCATTGGCGACACTCTGCGTGTCAGCCTGTCGGCGGATCCGGTCGAAGAGGTCAAGGTCGGCTTTGAGGTCCTCAAATCCCTTGGGCTGCGCCATCGTGGTGTCAATATCATCTCTTGCCCCTCTTGTGCGCGGCAGGGGTTCAACGTGATCAAGACCGTAGAGGCGCTGGAAGAGCGGCTGGCACATATTCGCACCCCGCTGAGCCTGTCGATCATTGGCTGCGTGGTGAATGGCCCCGGTGAGGCCCTGATGACTGATGTTGGCTTTACCGGCGGTGGTGCCGGGGCGGGTATGGTCTATCTCGCGGGCAAGGCCAGCCACAAGATGAGCAACGAGGCCATGGTCGAACATATTGTCGAAGAGGTGGAAAAGAAGGCCGCTGAAATCGAAGCTGCTGAGGCTGCCGAGGCGCGCGAAGCCTAGGGCACTTTAGTAGTGCTCAATTTGCCAACTGCAGAAACACAAACTACAGAATCAAAAAGGGCGCCTCGATGGCGCCCTTGCTGTTTTGATCTGATGCTTCAGCGGCAGGGTCAGCTGTTTTCTTCACGCAGCTCGTCGACGATGATCTTCATCTGGTCCGCAGGCAGGTAGCCGCGCAGCAACTGGTTTCCCAACACAAATGTAGGCGTGCCCGAGATCGCAAGCTCTTGCGCCAGGGCGCGAGTACGGCGCAGCTCATCTGTTACGGCATCAGAGCCCATGGCAGCCAGAATGGCGTCGCCATCCAGTGACAGCCCTTCGGCAAGGCGGCGCATGGTCACCTCATTGGGCTCACCGCCCATTTCAATCAGGGCATCATGAACCTGTTCATAGGCGTCATCTCCAGCCAGTTGCTTGGCCGCGACAGCAAAGCGGGAGGCAAAGACCGATGCCTCACCAAGGATGGGGAATTCCTTTACAATCAAGCGGATATTGCCATCTTCCTGCAGCAGTTTGGCAACTTCGGGTGAGGCTTTGCGACAATAGCCACAGCGATAATCCATGAATTCGACCAGCGTGATGTCGCCATCCGGATTGCCGCCAACCCAGGAAAATCCATCGTTGTGCAGCGCCTCCAGGTTGGCCGCGACGAGATCTTCGTCCCGCATGGTTTCCGCCTCTACCTGCTGCTGTTCCAGCAGATTGACGGCCTCCAGGATGACTTCCGGGTTTTCCATAAGGTAGGCGCGCACTTCGGCGCCAAAGGCGTTGCGTTCATCTTCTGACATGGCGCCAAGATCAAAGGCCTGCGCGGGCAGGGTGCCCAGCATAAGTGTCAGCGCGGTAGCGGCCCCAGTGACCATGCGTGAAAGGGGTTTCATCGTCTTTTCCTTTTTTGTCTCTGTTCAAAGGCCTGCAAGACATCCTGTGCCCGCCGCCATGTGGCCGAGCCACGTGGTAAAAGTGCGGTTGCACGTTTTGCATGAAGGCCTGCATCCTCAATACGTCCAACCAGGGCGTATCGTTCGGCGGTCACCAGCGCTGCCATGCCATTTTGACCCGTTTTGGCATAGGCTTGCGACATATCTCTTAGCAGCAGGGTATTTCTAAAGTCCAAACTGCGCGATTTTTCCATTGTTTTCAAGGAACCTTTGGCGTCTCCGGCCGCCAGTTGAGCGCGGCCAAAGCTGGCCAGTACCAGCGCATCCGAAGGGGCCAGCTGGACGGCCTGGCCAAAACTGGATTTTGCAGCGGCCCAGCGGCGGTTCTCAAACAGGATCTGGCCCTTAAGGTCGTGGTAAAAGGCATCCTTTGGCCTGATCGCCAAAGCACCGTTGATTGATGAGAGAGCTTTTTTCAGATCATTGCGCCGGTGATAGGCGATGGCCTCCCGCATCAGGCGGATGTCTTTGTGGGTCTCTTCTTTGGCGCGACGCAGGCTCCACTTTGGCGACCGGGTAAAGGCAGAGAGCTTGCCACGTACCCGGGCGAACCAATACTCTGCTTGCGGGTCGGGTTTGCTGTTGTCGCCATAGGTGGCGACAAAGGCTTCGGCGGCGCGGATCCGATCGCGGCTCAGCGGGTGCGAGCGCATGTAGGGATCCTGATTGGCGGCGCTCAGCACTTCCTGGCCGGCAAAAATACGGTGCAGGTCAACCAGGCCCTGGGGGCTGATGCCGGCGGATTTCAGGGAGCTTGCAGCGGAGCGGTCGGCCGAGGATTCTTCGGCGCGGGTATGGGATAAAAATCCGCGCATCGCTGAGGTCTGGGTGCCAATGGCAATGCCTCCGGCGGCTTCACCGGCACCTGCAGCTGCGGCCAGAACCGCGAGGGCAAGTCCCAGGCCAGCAGCGGTGCCAGCGGATTGCAGGTTTTGCATCCGCCGCGCCAGATGGCCATTGGTGATATGGGCCGCCTCATGGGCGATCACCGCCTGCAGCATCTCGGGGCTGGTGACCTTAAGGACCAGCCCGTAGTTGATAAAAATGGTGCGGCTGTCCACAACGAAGGCGTTGAAATGGGAATCATTCACCAACAGAACCCGCACCCGTTTGGCATTCAGCCCTGCGGCCCGCAGCACAGGCGCGGCGAGCCGGGACAGCCCCTGTTCGATATCGGCATCCCGCAACAGCGTGATTGACGCCGCCTGCACACAGGTGACCGTATAGGCAAGGATGCAAAACACCAGAGCTGGGATTGACGCCAGCCGGGAGAAACGGTCAAAAGTCATGCGCGCACCATGGGAGATCCACATGCGAAACTCAAGCAGGTCAAACGTCGATCCCTTCATTGTGATGGATGTGATGGAGGCCGCTCGTCTGGCCGAAGAAAATGGCCGTCACATTATTCACATGGAAGTTGGGCAACCTTCAACCGGCGCCCCGATGGCGGCACGGCGCGCCCTGGCGGATGCATTAGACAACAATACCTTGGGCTACACTGTGGCGCTTGGGCTGCCGGCCCTGCGTAAACGTATCGCCAAGCTTTATGGCGAATGGTACAATGTCGACCTCAATCCGGATCGCGTGGTGGTGACGCCAGGGTCTTCGGGGGCCTTCCTGCTCAGCTTTACCGCGCTGTTTGACAGCGGAGACCGGGTGGGGATTGGGGCGCCGGGCTACCCGTCGTATCGCCAGATCCTCAAAGCGCTGGGGCTGACGCCGGTGGATATTGAGACCGCGCCTCAAAACCGGCTGCAGCCGGTTGCTGCGGATTTGGCAGGGCTTGATTTGGCCGGGCTGATGGTGGCCTCTCCCAACAATCCCACCGGCACCATGCTGGACCATGCGGCCTTGGGCGATTTGATTGCGGCGACGCAGGCGCAGGGGGCGGCCTTCATCTCGGATGAGATCTATCACGGGCTGGAATATGAGGCCAAGGCTGTCACAGCACTTGAGCTCACGGATGACTGCTATGTGATCAATTCCTTTTCCAAATTCTTTTCCATGACCGGCTGGCGGGCAGGCTGGATGGTGGTGCCCGAGGATCATGTGCGGGTGATTGAGCGCCTGGCGCAGAATATGTTCATCTGTGCGCCGCATGCCAGTCAGGTCGCAGCGCTTGCTGCATTGGAGTGTCAGGATGAGATGCGCGAGAACCTTGCGGTTTATGCGCGCAATCGCCAGCTTATGCTGGAGGGGCTGCCGCAGGCGGGCTTTGACAAGATCGCGCCGCCAGATGGGGCCTTTTATGTCTATGCGGATGTTGCGGATCTAACCTCTGACAGTCGCAGCTTTGCGAGTGAGATCCTGGAAAAGGCGGGCGTTGCTGTCACGCCGGGGTTGGATTTTGATCCCAAGCGCGGCGCGACAACGCTGCGGTTTTCCTATGCGGGTGCCACCGAAGACATCATCGAGGGATTGGCGCGGCTCAAGGCCTTTATGGCGGCGCGCGGCTGAAAACCGCTATCAAGGCAGCTAAGGCTACTCAGGCATTTGATTTCTCCCAAGGGGGGCGTCTAGGCTAAAGACAAGACCTCTCTTGCCGTGTGATCTGGCCATTTGGCTGGTCATGGATGCAGAGGGCAACAATAGCGCGGAACAGGGGCACAAACTAATGAGCAGATTGAATGCGGTGATGGCGGCGCTTTGGCTAAGCGCCGGATGTCTGGTGGCCCCTGTTGTGACGGCGCAAGAGTTTAGCGGCCTTGCCCGTGTGGATGCTGAGACCTCGCGGATCAGTGACACTGGCGGCGGCGCGGATATCCGTCTGGGCCTGAGTCAGGGCGTGCCCTACCGGCTGTTTACGCTTGAGGAGCCGCCGCGGTTGGTGCTTGATTTTCAGGAGGTCGACTGGTTGGGCCTCGACGCTGAAGATTTCCTTGTGGCCGACAGCATCAGCTCTGTGCAGTTTGGCACCTATATTCCGGGCTGGTCGCGCATGGTGCTGGAGCTTTCGGGACCTATGGTGGTGCAGGTCGCAGAGCTTGAAATTGATCCGGTGACGGCGGGCGCCATGCTAAAGGTCGCTCTGCGGCGCACGGATGCTGAGAGTTTCAAACGCGCAGCTGGGGCGCCGCAGGATCCCCGTTGGGATCTGCCGGCCCCACAGCCGTTGACGATTGCTCCGGAGAGGGATGAAAATGCCCCCCTTTTGGTGGTTCTGGATCCGGGCCATGGTGGCATTGATCCGGGCGCCGAGGCGGAAGGCGGCATCACGGAAAAAGATCTGATGCTGCAATTTGCCCTTGAGCTGGGCGAGATTCTGGTGCGCTCGGGGCAGTTTGAGGTGCAGGTCACCCGCGATGGCGACTATTTTGTCTCGCTGGAACGCCGTACGGCGCTGGCGCATCAGGCCGGCGCGGATCTGTTTATCTCGCTGCACGCGGATTCACTGACGCAGGGACATGCGCATGGCTCTACCGTCTATACCCTGTCCCAGGAGGCGACGGATGCGGCCTCGGCCAGCCTGGCAGAGCGGCAGGACCGCGCCGATCTGCTTTCGGGGACCGATCTGAGCCACACCGATGATCTTGTGACCGGGGTGATGCTGGATCTGGCCCGCCAGGAAACCCAGCCGCG
This sequence comes from Pseudophaeobacter sp., assembly GCA_034111985.1. Classification (GTDB taxonomy): domain Bacteria; phylum Pseudomonadota; class Alphaproteobacteria; order Rhodobacterales; family Rhodobacteraceae; genus Pseudophaeobacter. Next base: position 20,936 of record JAWUWF010000032.1, on the reverse strand, counting down.
CAACGTGGCGCTGGCCCGCGCACTGGTGGCGGGGCTGAAGGCCGAAGGAGGCCCGATCAATCGCAAGCCGCTGCGCTCAGCCGGGTTTTCGGTGTTGAAATCAGCGGATATCCCGTCGGTTCTGGTCGAGATTGGCTTTCTCTCCAGCGCGCGTGACCTGGCCAATTTGCAAGATCCCAACTGGCGCCATCAGACCGCAAGAGGGATGCTCAAAGGCTTGATCGATTGGCGGATCTATGACGAGGCGCAACGGTCCTTGGTCCGACAGTGAACCTCGCCTGTGAACCGCGCCTGTGAGCTGGGCCTGTGAGCTGCGTCTGTCGGTTTCTAAATCAGTGTTTGGGGCCGCGTCAGGGCGCAGAGACTGTCAACAGGATAACGGTGGGGCGCCAGAGGGCGATTTTCCCCCTCTGATGGCATTTTTTCGCTGCTTCCGCTTTTGACCCGGGGCCTCGCCGCCCCTATATAGACGGCACCCTGCGAGAAAGGCCTCATACGTGCTCAGGTTCATTCTATCCTTCTTTGGTTCCATCTTCAGTACGATCACGCTAGGCATTGCCATGGTGGCGCTGACCCTTGGGGCGGTGTTCTGGATCTATGGGCGCGACCTGCCCAGCCACGAATCCCTGTCGCAATATCAACCGCCCACCATCAGCCGGATTTATTCCGGCGAGGGGCGGATGATTGATGAATTTGCCAAGGAACGGCGCCTGTTCACCTCCTCCGAGGACATTCCGGTTCTGGTGAAGCAGGCATTCATCTCGGCAGAGGACAAGAATTTCTACTCGCACAATGGCTATGATGCCCGTGGTATTGCGGCGGCGGCAGTCGAGGCGGTGCGGTCTCGCGGCGATAACGTGCGCGGGGCCTCGACCATTACCCAGCAGGTGATGAAGAACTTCCTGCTGTCGGGGGACCGCAAGGCCGCCCGTAAGATCAAGGAGATCATCCTCGCCACCCGGCTTGAGGAGTCGCTCGACAAAGACAGGATCCTGGAACTGTATCTCAACGAGATCTTCCTGGGGCAAAACTCTTATGGGGTTACTGCCGCAGCGCAGAGCTATTTCAACAAAACCCTGGGAGAGCTGGCACCGCATGAGGCCGCGACCCTTGCCTCGATGCCCAAGGCGCCGGGTAAATTTCATCCGGTGCGTGGCAAGGAACGCCTGACGGAACGCCGCGACTATGTGCTGCGCGAGATGTTTGAGAACGGCTATATCTCGGAAGCGGTGTACCAGGTTGAGGTGGCTCAGCCGCTGCGCTCGGTGCAAAACGGTGATTTTGAAAGCTTCCGCACCACTTTGCCGCCCCGGGATTATTTCTCTGACGAAATCCGCCGCCAGTTGTCGGATGATTTTGGCGAGGGCGAGTTCTTTACCGGTGGCCTTTCGGTGCGGGCAACTATTGATGCCGAGATGCAGACCGAGGCCGCAGATGCTCTGCGCACGGGCTTGCAGAAATACGACCGCTCACGCGGGATCTGGATCGGCACGGGCGTAACCCTTGCAGAGGAAGACCTCGCAGACGAGGCGCTCTGGCAAGAGGCCCTTGCCGCGGCAGAAGTGTCGCGGGATATCACCCTTGGCGGTAAGTGGCTGCCAGCCGTTGCACTGGAGGTCGGAGATAAAAGCCTGACCGTTGGGGTTGAGGGTAAACCCGGCACCGGATCGGTTCCGCGCGCCGACATCAAATGGATGAAGGGCAGTTTTAAAGATAATATCACCCGCGGGGATGTGGTGCTGGTGCGGGCCGAGCTGAACAAAGACGGCGCGTTCAAACATTGGTCGCTGCGCCAGGTCCCAGAGGTGCAGGGCGGCTTTGTTGCGATGGACGTGAACACTGGCCGGGTTCTGGCCATGCAGGGCGGCTTTTCCTACCAACACTCGGTGTTTAACCGCGCCACCCAGGCGCAGCGCCAGCCGGGCTCCAGCTTTAAACCCTTTGTCTATGCCGCCGCTTTGGACAGTGGCTATAGCCCGGCGACCATCGTGGTGGATGCCCCGATCGAGATCAACACACCGCAGGGGCTGTGGCGTCCCAAGAACTCGTCAAACAAGTTCTATGGCCCAACACCACTGCGTACCGGCATCGAGCAGAGCCGGAACCTGATGACCATTCGTCTGGCCCAGGAGGTCGGTATGCCGGTGGTTGCGGGCTATGCCGAACGTTTTGGTGTCTATGACAATATGGGCGCCTTTCTGGCCAACTCGTTGGGTGCCGAGGAGACCACGCTGTACAAAATGGTGGCGGCCTATGCGATGTTTGCCAATGGCGGTGAGCGGGTCCAGCCCACATTGGTGGACAGGGTGCAGGACCGCTATGGCCGTACGATCTATCGCCACGATGACCGTGACTGTGTCGAGTGTTCCTCGCCCGATCTGCCTCTGGGGCGGTCGCCACGGATCAAGGCGGACCGCGAACAGGTGATGGACCCGATTACCGCCTACCAGCTCAGCTCGATGATGCGCGGCGTGGTGGAGCGGGGCACGGCCTCCAGTGTGATCGACCTGCCAGTGCCTACAGCAGGCAAGACCGGGACCACCAATGATTCACGCGATGTCTGGTTTGTTGGCTTCACCTCAAATATCGTGGCTGGCTGCTATATGGGATTTGATCAGCCGCGGCCCATGGGGCGGGGGGCCTATGGCGGCACTATGTGTGGGCCGGTGTTCCAGCAGTTCATGAAAGTGGCGACCGAGAAATTCGGCGGAGGTCCTTTTGACGTGCCCGAGGGCGGTCATTTTATCAAGATCGACCGCTACACGGGGGCGCGTCTGCCCGATAGCGCCTCGGGGGCCTATGTGGTGGCTGAATATTTCCGCGACGGCGCCGAGCCGATCTTTGGTCTGGCCTTTGATGGTGGCTTTGCTATGGGATCGGATCTGCCATTGCTGGAGGAAGTGCAACAATTCAGTCGCCAAGTCACCACTTCTTCTGGCGGAACAGCTGTTCTGGGGCCAAAGGCCACCTTTGGGACCATTACCTCGGGTGGCCAGTACTAGGCCTAGGCTTCACGGCGCACCTGTGCGGTCTAAAACGGGACACCCGGTCTGCGCGTGGCGCCGGCTGCGCGCCAAACAGATCCTTGGTCTATGCGCGCAGCGCCAATGTTTCGGGCCGGTTCAGGCAGTAGCGGGCGGTTGGGCCAAAGCCTTCGGGATGATCGCGCAGCTGCGGCATGCAATTTAAGAGGCTATAGAGGGCCGCACCGCTCAGGGCTTCCAGCGCCTGGTCCCCGGGAAAGAAGCTTTCGGTGGGGCAGTCCTCGGCAAAAATCACCTCATGCTGGTTCAACAAGAGATGCATATAGGTGACCATGCCGCCGGGTTGGCGACGGATGGTTTGATCATTGATCAGAAACTGCGCCGCCGAGAGCACTTCGCGGCTGCCAAACAGAAACCGGGCATTGGCGTCCGTCAGCAGCATACGGTGCTGCGGCGACACCAACAGATCGCGGCTGGTGCCCAGAGTGCCGGCATCAATGCGGATCGGGGCCCAATGCCCCTGGGCCGGAACCGTGGTTGAGCCGAGCCATTGCACCGGCTGAAAGCCGTTGTCGCGAGTCAGAACCAAATCCCCGGGCACCAGTTCTTCGATCGGGACAGAACCATTGGCCGTGGAAATTCTGGTGCCCGCCACAAAACAGATGATATTTTCGATATTGGAAAACGTCAGGCTGGAGCCATCCAGCAGTGTGGCTGTTCCGCTCATTGTGCCGTCTTCGGTGCTGGTCACATCAAGGGTCGAGCGATCCACTAGGCCGCCGAGGTCTAACGTGTCCCAGTCCTTGCCACCTTCCTCGCCGTCGATCGAGATGGCCGCGTTGCCACTTTCTCCCAAATCGGTGAGACGGAAGGTATCCTTGTCATCGCCGCCGGTGGCTATGTCGCCTTCGGAGACCTCAAACTGGTCGTTGCCGCTGCCCCCAGACATAGTGTCGCTGCCGGTGCCGCCCAAAAGACGGTCGTCGCCCTCACCACCAGACAGCTTGTCGTCTCCCGATTCCCCAATCAGGGTGTCATCCCCCTCGTCGCCATAGAGCGAGTCGCTGCCGCCTTTGCCGTCAAGGTAGTCGTCTCCAGCACCCCCGCGAAAATCATTGGTGTAAGTATCAGTAGAGCTTGAAGACTCTGAATTAAAGCCAACGATGGTATCGTTATGGGACGATCCGAGAACGCCATCCATGCCGCTATAGGTATCGCCCTCAGCCTCGCCACCTGCGCCACTTCCGGTGGACAGGTTGATGTCAACTGCGGCATCTGAATTCGAATAATCCGCATAGTCGAGGCCCTTGCCACCACTCAGCCTGTCTGCGCCAGCGCCGCCCTCCAGCGTGTCGTTGCCGTCGGAACCAGACAGCGAGTCATTGCCCGTGCCGCCAGAGATAGAATCGTCGCCGGCGTCACCCATGACGGTGTCGTTGCCAGCACCGGCCAGAACGGTGTCGCCGTTTCCTGCAGGCCCGCTCCCTATGCCGTCGTTCATGGTGTCCCCGTCTTCGTCTGTATAAGACGAGTGGATATAGTCAGACCCGGAGGTGCCATCCACAATGACATCAGGAGCGCAGCTGTAGGCGGGCGGGTTGGTGGAACAGCCTGAGGAGAGCTTATCAACGGGGCCCAGGTCCGGTGTGAAATAGACATTGCTGTCGGTGCCGACTGCATAGCTGCCGGTTTCTACCTGATCACTGCACTTTTCGCCGCCAACGTAGCCAGACCATGTCCATTGCCCGGACCCAATGGTCTGGTCTGTCGTGAAAGACGTGTAGTCGCCAGAAATCTCATCGCCAGTTTTCAGGGCATCGTCACCAAGTGAAACAGAATATCCAAGGGGCATTTTGACTTTCCATAGACTGACTTAGGCAAGCCTGCTGGAGGCTTTTGCTTTGAATGAGGTCCTGAAAAACGTCACAAGGCGGACCAGTGGCTAACGGCACGGGGTCGTTTGTATGTGGCAAAGCTTTCGCGACAGTTTGTGAGGCGCTGAAAAACTAGTTCTAGTTTGATGCACGTTATGGATGAGGTCAGGTGCGGCTTTGTCAGCGGCGTAGCTTGCTCGCAGCCGCCACGTGGTCTATCACCCTTGCTTGATACGTAAGTTCAAGGAAAAAACATGCGCGCTGAGATCCAAAACTCCGTAGCCGATATTGAGAAGTCGCTGGAGCTTCTGGCCCAGCGTTTGAATTGGGAGACGGCTGAATACCGTTTGGAAGAGTTCAACGCGCGTGTTGAGGATCCTGATCTGTGGAATGACCCGGAGGCGGCGCAAAAACTGATGCGCGAACGTCAGAACCTGTTGGATGCAATTGGTGTCTACAAGGGGATCAAGCAGGACCTTGCTGACAATATCGAGCTGATTGAGCTGGGCGAGATGGAAGACGACCAGGAGGTCATTACGGACGCCGAAGAGGCGCTGAAAGCGCTAAAGGTGACGGCGGCCGAAAAGGAGCTGGAAGCTTTGCTTGATGGCGAGGCCGACAGCAATGACACCTTTCTTGAGATCAACGCGGGCGCTGGCGGCACCGAAAGCTGCGACTGGGCCTCTATGCTGGCGCGGATGTACGTGCGCTGGGCCGAGAAAAAAGGCTACAAGGTTGAGCTGCAGTCCGAAAGTGCGGGCGAAGAGGCAGGCATCAAGTCAGCCGCCTACAAGATCACCGGTCACAATGCCTATGGCTGGCTGAAATCCGAATCCGGCGTGCACCGCCTGGTGCGGATCTCGCCCTATGACTCGGCTGCCAAACGCCACACCTCTTTCAGCTCTGTCTGGGTGTACCCGGTGGTGGATGACAATATTGATATCGAGGTGAACCCGGCGGATATCCGTATTGATACCTATCGCTCCTCTGGCGCTGGTGGTCAGCACGTGAACACCACCGACTCGGCGGTGCGCATTACCCACCATCCCACCGGCATCGTGGTGACCAGCTCCGAGAAATCGCAGCACCAGAACCGCGACATTGCCATGAAGGCCCTGAAGTCACGGCTCTATCAACAAGAGCTGGACCGGCGCAACGCGGCCATCAACGAAGCCCATGAAAACAAGGGCGATGCCGGCTGGGGCAATCAAATCCGATCCTACGTGTTGCAGCCCTACCAGATGGTCAAGGATCTGCGCACCAGTCATGAGACCTCGGACACCAAAGGTGTGCTCGACGGCGATCTCGATGGCTTTATGGGCGCGACCCTGGCGATGAATGTTTCGGGCAAAAGCCGCTCTGAAGCCCAGGGCGAATAGGCCAAAACCGCCTTTGTGAGAGATTTCATAAATATAGCGGGTGCTGAAGCAATTCTGCACCCGTTTTGTGCTGGAGCGGGGATATAGATCTGTGCGTTTTACGGGCAGTCCAGGAGACCGCTACAAAAAAGCACAGGGTTCCAAGCTATTTAAAAGATGTAGCTGGGGTGCAGCTTTTCAGTGGGGGTTTCCAGCGCTAGGCTAAAGAGCAATTGGTGCAGGAGAAACCGTCAGATGTATGAGCCCTATGGATCCGCGCATGAGCTGGTGACACAGCTGCGCAGTGGCGCGCTGAGTGCGACAGAGGTAATGCAGGCCACGCTGGACCGTATCGCAGCACTTAATCCCCGGCTGAACGCCATTGTGGCGCTGCGCGATCGTGACGCACTCATGGCCGAGGCGGCAGCGGCAGATCAGGCAAAGACTCGCGGCGCGCTGCACGGTTTGCCACTGGCAATCAAGGACCTGGCCAATGTTAAAGGCATTGCCTCTACCCAGGGATCGCCTCTGTTTAAAGATTTTGTGCCCAACAAGGATGAGCTGTTTGTAGCACGGCTGCGCGCGGCGGGTGCCATTTTGATCGGCAAGACCAATACGCCGGAATTTGGCCTCGGCTCGCATACCTTCAACCCGGTCTATGGGGCGACTGGCAATCCATATGACCCGGCACTTTCTTGCGGGGGCTCATCTGGAGGCGCGGCAGTGGCGCTTTCTGCTGGGATGCTGGCATTGGCGGATGGCTCTGACATGATGGGCTCTTTGCGCAACCCGGCAGGATGGTGCAATGTCTATGGCTTTCGCCCGACCTGGGGCTGGGTGCCGTCAGAGCCGAAGGGCGATCTGTTTATGCATCAGCTGGCCACCCTTGGACCGATGGCACGCAGCCCCGAAGATATAGCTTTGCTGCTGGATGTGATGGCTGGCCCCGATCCGCGTCAGCCACTTGCGCGGGGCAGTGCCGCCACTCTGCCATTGCCAGAGGTCGCCCCAATGCGCATCGGTTGGCTGGGGGACTGGGGCGGGGCCTTTGCGATGGATCCTGGAATTCTTGAGACCTGCGAGGCCGCGGTGGCGCAGTTCTCCGCGCTTGGTCATCAGGTAGAGGCGGTGGCGCCGCCTTTTGCGGCGGAACAAATCTGGGAGTCCTGGATTACCCTGCGGTCCTATGCCGTGGCGGCGGGGCTGCGGGCCTTTGATGACAACCGGGCGGCGCTAAAAGACACCGCGATCTGGGAGTTGGAGCGCGGGCTGGCCTTGAGCGGGCGCGAGATACAGGCGGCCTCAGACATTCGCTCCAACTGGCAGCGCAAGGCGACCGAGCTGTTCCAGTGCTATGACGCGCTGATCCTGCCGACGGCGCAGTGCTGGCCTTTTGCGCTGGATCTGGACTATCCGCAGGCCATCAATGGGGCTGCGATGGACAGTTATCACCGCTGGATGCAGGTGGTGACCCCGGTGAGCCTGCTCGGGCTGCCCTGTCTTGCGGCACCTGCCGGGTTTGGCGACGCGGGTTTGCCAATGGGGCTGCAGATCTTTGGCGCGCAGGGGCAGGATCAAAACCTGCTGGCGCTGGGCCAAAGCTATCATCAGGCAACACTCTGGCCACAAAAATCTCCGCCACCCGAAGGGTGAGGGAGACAGCACAACGCGTTGATTTTTCTGGGGAGGAGAGTTTAGATGAGTGAAAAACCCTTTGGGGTGCCAGAGTTGCGGCCGATGAGCGTCGCGATCTTGCAGCAAGCCCTCAAAAGCGGGTGGCGGGATTTTTGCCGCAAACCTGGATATGGGCTGTTCTTTGCAGGGTTTTACGTTCTGGCAGGCTGGCTAATGACCTGGATTACCCTGGAAACAGGAACCACATTCTGGATGGTTCTGGCTGCTATTGGTTTCCCTCTGATTGGCCCCTTTGCGGCCGTTGGGCTCTATGAGGTGTCACATCGTCTGGAACAGGGTGAGCCGATGACTGCAGCAGATATCCTCGGGGTGATCCTGCATCAGAGCCGTCGCCAGTTGCCGTCGATCTGCGCCATCATCATTGTGGTCTTTTTGTTCTGGTTCTTTCTGGGCCACATGATTTTTGCGCTGTTTCTGGGGCTGAGCACAATGACCAATGTCTCCAGCTCGTTGCAGGTGTTCCTGACGCCCAATGGCATGATGATGCTGGCGGCGGGGACTGTGGTGGGGGCGCTGTTTGCGCTTCTGCTGTATATGATCACGGTGATTTCTCTGCCGCTGCTGCTGGATCGGGAAGTGGATTTTGTCACCGCAATGATCGCCAGCTTCAGCTATGTGCAGGCAAATTTCTTGCTGATGATGCTTTGGGCTGCCGGGATTGCGGTGCTGACATTTGCCGCGCTCTTGCCGGGATTTGCCGGACTTTTTGTTGTGCTGCCACTGCTGGGGCATGCTACCTGGCATATCTATCGCCAGATTGCCCGTTGAGCGCGTTGCCGAGGGGATCATAGCCACTGTCATCAAGGATTGCGGCCAGAATGGTGTGGTTGCTCTCCGTAACAGGATCTTGTTCAAGATCCTCGTCGGCAGCCTAACGAAAGGGCTCGTCTGGCCGCAGGAGATGACGGTGATAGGGCAATAAGGCCTCGGCGCTGGCAAATCCAGCGCTGCGCGCCGCTCTGAGGGCACGCCCCATGTCATGTCCAAGGTGTTCATAGACCATACGGGTGACGCGCTCACCACTGCCGTCGCGCACGGTGCGGGCAACATAGCCAACCCAGAAATTATTCTCTAGCGAGCCCACGCGCGCCAGGTAGTTGAACGAATATGTCATGGCGTGCCGTCTTGAGACGACAAAGGCGACACCGTCCTCGTGAGAGGTCACAACGCCCCGAAACTCTCGCATCTTGGCACTGTCAGGCAGGCCCTGGAAATGCATCGCATCGCGTGCCTCGTAGCCCTTGATAAAGGTGGCCGTTGTGCCAGAGCGAAAGACATAGACAAGGCCGATGACAAATTGGTCACGACTCACAAAGCTACGCCGGGTAAAGCGGTAAAACCCGGATGGAAACATAGCCTCGTCAAGCTGGCGAATGCCGTAGCCGAGAAAATCGGCAAGAAATGGGCTGTTAAGAATCTGTCCCTGCCGCCCCATTGTTTCAACAGGCTCTAGCAAAATACGGGCATCAACTTCGAAAAAGCTGCAGATGCGATCGAGAATATCAGGTCGGGGAAAGCTCTCGCCTGACATGTAACGGTTGAATTGAGTTCTGTTGATGCCAAGACGGCGCGACAGTTCAGAAATCGAAGGGTAGCTTTGGGACAAGTGACGCAAATTGGTGCCAAACATATTGCGCAACTGTGCAGGGGAACGCATGCGTTTTGCCGGTCTTGGTCCTTTTGCGTCCTGAAAGTCTGGCATGGAGAGCTGCCTATCCTATTGTTGTGGCCCTAAAAGCTTTGGTTTCCCAGTAGTAGACGCCAAATTGTGTCATGCTGTAGCTTAGTCACGTCAAAAGCCTAGTCATATAGACACAAAATGCAATGGGTCGACGCTTCTTTCACAATGTTGAAATCGGCTAGGATGGATCAAACTCTAAATGTCCAAGATACGAGGTCCGCAATGATTGGAATTGTTCTTTGGCGTGACACTGCCGTCGGCAAGGCGGTAATCTGGTGTGAAGATCAGGGAGATCTGGCTTTTTATACCCACCCTGGCACCTTTGACACGTTTGAAATTTGTGTCGGAGACTGGGTTCTGTTCGACTTGCGGTTGAATGGGGGCTTACGGTTGGCGCTGGACGTTCAAGTCCTGCTGGAGCCTGCCTGTCCTGGTTTGATCGATGATCTTGTTGGTACAGGTGGCATGCCGCCGGTAAAGTTTTCCCCGCAGTTGGTTAAGGCTGCACCCGAAATAGGAGCCCTGTCACCGGTCGATGGCGATCTGGCTCGCCATTCAGGGGAGTGTGCAAATTGCATGACCCAGACAGAGGCTGCCCGGGCAAAAGTGAAAGAGCGCCTTGCAAACCCCGAGGGATCTTCGACTGCGGCAGTGGGAGGTGCGGGTAAAAATGTTATTCCCTTTCCTCTGGGGCACTCAGGTAGTCGTCGCAGCGCCTGACCCTTTGACGCAGAGGGTTTGGGCGGCAGAGAGTTCGGGCTGCGGATCAGGTCCAGAATAATCCTGAGGACCGAGGTCCGGGTTCATGGTGCCTTTGCGCAAATCTCTCGCCCAGTAGCAAGAGGTCGGGGAACACGGTATTTCCGTGTGTTTTTGACCCAACGAAGTGGGGGCAATAGCCCAGTAGCCCAAGTAGTCCAAAAACTGCCGTGACAGTGAACAAGCGAATATCAACCCTCTTCAAACGCTGTGAAGCGATCATCTCTTGAGGTGTTTGGCTTGTGATGGGCGGCGGGCTTGTGAGGCGACAGATCTAGGCATAGCTGAGGCAGGGCGCTAAAAAGGCCGATCCTGAGACCGGCCTTTTGCATCACACTAGAGAAGATGGGTCACTATAGAGGTGGGGCGCGTCAGCTACCGCGCAACAGGGCGGCGACACCAGTCCGTGCGACTTCAGCCAGACCCAGGGGCCGCATCAAATCCGCAAAGGCGTCAATCTTTTCAGGCGCACCTGTGATCTCAAAGATAAAGCTGTTCAGGGTGCTGTCCACAACATTGGCGCGGAAGATATCGGCCAAACGCAGGGCTTCGACGCGTTTTTCGCCCTCGCCAACCACCTTGAAAATCGCCAATTCGCGCTCGACCGAGGAGCCCTCAACAGTGAGGTCATGTACCTCATAGACCGAAACAATGCGGCCCAACTGGGCTTTGATTTGTTCGATTACCTGTGGCGTGCCGGTGGTGACAACCGTGATACGCGATAGATGACCAGTGTGGTCAACTTCGGCGACGGTCAGGCTTTCGATGTTATAGCCGCGCCCGGCGAACAAGCCGATGACACGGGCGAGAACGCCGGGTTCGTTTTCCACCAGAACCGCCAGCGTGTGCTTTTCCTGAACATCCGAAAACGTCGGGCGCAGGTTATAGGCGGAATGGCCGGTGGAGCCTTTTTTGATATGGAGGGCAGACATGTATGTCCCTTTCTGAAATTCGGGCCAAAATTTGGGGCAGGGCGCAACCGCCCTGCAAATTCCGTTCCGCGCAGGTCCTAGACCAAAACTGCGCCGCCAGCCTGGATGACACCCTGCGTGTCGGCCTCACCCATCAGCATCTCGTTGTGGGCCTTGCCCGATGGGATCATCGGGAAGCAGTTTTCGTGCTTTTCCACCAGGCAGTCAAAGATCACCGGTCCATCGTAGGTGATCATCTCCATAATGGCGTCATCCAGATCTGCCGGATCAGAGCACAGGATGCCTTTGGCGCCAAAGGCTTCGGCCAGTTTGACAAAATCGGGCAGGGATTCTGACCAGGAGTGGCTGTAGCGCTCACCATGCAGCAGTTCCTGCCACTGACGCACCATGCCAAGGCGCTCGTTGTTGAGGATGAACTGTTTCACCGGCAGGCGGTACTGGGCGGCTGTGCCCATCTCTTGCATGTTCATCAACCATGAGGCCTCACCGGCGACATTGATCACCAGGGAGTCTGGATGCGCCACCTGCACCCCGATGGAGGCAGGGAAGCCATAGCCCATGGTGCCAAGGCCGCCGGAGGTCATCCAGCGATTGGGATCCTCAAAGTTGAGATACTGCGCCGCCCACATCTGGTGCTGGCCCACTTCGGTGGTGATGTAGCGGTCGTGATCCTTGGTCAGGGCCTCAAGGCGTTCCAGCGCGTGTTGCGGCTTGATGGTCTTTTGCGACCCGGCATAGGCGAGGCAGTTCACTTTGCGCCAAGCGCCAACCTGTTCCTGCCACTTGGCAATCGCCTCACGGTTCACCTTGCGACCGCGCGATTTCCACACCTTGAGCAGATCCTCAAGCACATGACCCACGTCACCGACGATTGGGATGTCGATGCGGATCACCTTGTTGATCGAGGAGGGATCAATATCGATATGGGCTTTTTTCGAGTTCGGGCTAAAGGCATCAAGGCGACCGGTGATGCGGTCATCAAAGCGCGCACCGATATTGATCATCAGATCGCAGTCATGCATCGCAAGGTTGGCCTCGTAGAGACCATGCATCCCCAACATGCCGAGCCAGTTTTTACCGGACGCAGGATAGGCGCCAAGGCCCATCAGGGTCGAGGTGATGGGAATGCCAGTGGCATCCACCAGTTCGCGCAGCAGCTGACAAGCCGCCGGGCCAGAGTTGATGACGCCACCGCCAGTGTAAAACACCGGACGTTTCGCGGATTCTATGGCGGCGACCAGCTCGGTGATCTCTGCCATGTCACCTTTGACAATCGGCTGATAGCGCGAGGCCGTTGGTTTTGCCGGTTGATAGGTGCCAGTGGCAAACTGTACATCCTTGGGGATATCAATCAGGACCGGACCCGGACGGCCCGAGGTTGCGACATGAAAGCCCTCGTGCAGCGTCGCGGCCAGCTTGTTGGTGTCTTTGACCAGCCAGTTATGTTTTGTGCAGGGACGGGTGATGCCAACAGTGTCGGCCTCCTGAAAGGCATCCGAGCCAATCATGAAGGTGGGCACCTGACCAGTGAGAACCACCAGCGGAATGGAGTCCAGCAAAGCATCCGTCAGGCCCGTCACCGCATTGGTGGCACCGGGGCCCGAAGTCACCAGAACAACACCAGGTTTGCCAGTGGAGCGCGCATAGCCTTCGGCGGCATGGACCGCGCCCTGTTCGTGACGCACCAGAATGTGGCGGATATCGTTCTGCAGGAAAATTTCGTCATAGATCGGAAGCACGGCGCCACCAGGGTATCCGAATATTGTGTCGACGCCCTGTTCCTTCAGGGCCTCAACGATCATCTTTGCGCCGGTCATTTCACGTGTCATCTGCTTTTGCTCCAATTGGCCGCATCGTCCATTACGCATAAAAAAAGCCTCCGCTTGTTCAGGGGAGGCGCATGGGTTTGAGTGTGGTCTACCGTTACCGGCCCATGCGCTTGGTTCCTACAATCACGACTAGGCTGGTCATCGCCAGGCTCTCCTCTACTGCGTTGCAGCGGACATTATGTCTGTGTGAGGGGGGCGTCAACAGGCAATGGCATTGAAATGCACCCGAATTTGGACATTTTCTTGCGTTTGAGGGGTGTTTGGCGACATTATCGCAAAAATACTGTGGTCTTTTCTGCTCAAAAACACCCGGAGGAGGTTTTGAGCAGTGATTTTCCGCCCTCTTGGGGCCTGTTGGCTCCGACCCGCTGCGGCGAAAGGATCCGCGCTGGTGCTTTAGAATTCGTGCCCTGTGCCCTGCAACACGCCATGCTCCAGCGCATAACGGGTCAGGCCCGCAGTCGAGGAAATCCCCAGCTTGCGTTTGATATTCTTGCGGTGAGTCTCGACCGTGCGCACCGAGATGTCCAGCGTCAGAGCAACCGCCTTGTTCGACTTGCCCTGCGCCAGTTCCAACAAAATCGTCTGCTCGCGCCCGGTAAGCGCTTCGCGGGTTTCGCCATCTTTTGGCTGCAGCGACCCTTTGGCACCGGTGCACAGATAGCGTTCGCCGCGCATGACCGCATCAATGGCCAGTTTGATTTCTTCGGTGGGGACGTCTTTCAGGATATAGCCCATGGCGCCATGACTGAGCGCGGTAGAGATATACTCGGGACTGTCGTGCATCGACAGGATGACGATCCGGGTCTCGGGCAGACGCTCAAGGATCATCTCAGTGGCGCTCAACCCACCCAGACGTGGCATGTTGAGATCCATCAGGATCACATTCGGAGCCAGACTGGCAGCCTGTTCCACCGCTTCGACACCGTCGTTGAGGCAGGCGAGAACCTCAATGTCATCATAGCTTTCCAGGATCGACTGGATGCCTTCGGCCACCATCGGATGGTCGTCGACGATCAAAACCCGCACTGTGTTGTTCATGTCTTACCTCTTGGCCTCAAGCGGCGGTGTGACCCCGCGCCAGACCTCGGGCCTTTGCGTCAGGATATTTTGACCCGTTGGTCTTCGCCTGGCGTCTCACCTGGGGCCAGAAGGTGGCTCAGAGGCAGGATGGCTTCGATCACGGTGCCGCTTTGGGTGCCACGTGATGACAGAATGCGTAAGGTGCCGTCAAGCTGCTCGATGCGCTCTTGCATGTTGCGCAGGCCAATGCCCGGCCCGGTACGGTCCTGTTCCGGGGGCAGGCCGCAGCCGTTGTCGGAAATCCGCATGGTGGCGCCTTTGGCGTGACCGCGCAAATCCATGGTCATCACCGTGGCACCAGAGTGGCGTTCTATGTTCATCAGCGCTTCCTGTGCAATCCGGTAGAGCGCGATCTTGGCTTCCGAGTCGAGGCGGTTGCGAAACACCACGGTGGTAAAGTTGGATTCTATTCCGGTCCGGGCCGCAAAATCATCCGTCAGCGCCTTGAGCGCCGGGCCAAGGCCGAGATCATCCAAAACACCAGGGCGCAGGTCGCGGCTGATCCGGCGCACCTCGGTGATGGCGCCTGCCAGGTTGTCGATCCCCTTATCGAGCGGCGGCAGGGCGCGGTCCACCTCGCCCCGTTTCAGGAGGCGACTGGCATTGTCCAAGGCATAGCGGACCCCGACCAGCAGTTGGCTGATGCCATCGTGTAGTTCCCGCGCCACCCGTCCGCGCTCTTCCTCCTGGGCATCAAACACCCGCTGGGTCAGCTCTTTTAGTTTTGCGTCCGCCAGACGGCGTTCGCGAATATTGAGCACCATGCCAGAGGCAAAGACCACGATCAGGGCCGCAAGAGTGATAACGCCAATATAGAGGAAGGTACGCTGCACCCGGGCCTCGACCTCGGCGCGGGCGGTTGCGACCGAGGCCAGCACATCGTCAATAAAGACACCGGTGCCCACGGCCCATTGCCAGTCCTGCAGGCCGACAACATAGGCGACCATGCGGGCTTCTTCGCCGGTGGAGGGTTTTTGCCACATAAATGTGTGCCATCCGGCCCCCTGTCGCGCCAGGCTGATGAACTCATCCACCACCGGGGTGCCCTGGCTGTCTGTCAGGCCGCGCCAGTTGCGGGTGATGAATTCTGTCTGGCGTGGGCTCACCAGATTGGTGCCGTCATAGTCGTAGACAAAGAAAAAGCCGTCGGTGCCATAGATCATCGAGGACAGGATCTGCGCCACCTGTTGCTTGGCCGCTGTGTCATCGGGGGCGGCACGACCATAGATAAAGGAAAACCCGTTGCGCGCCTGGGTCACATAGTTGCGCAGCTCTGCCTTCTTGGCCTCCAGCAGCTGATGTTTCAGCGCCTGGATTTCGCGCTCGGCCGAGGCGCGCGACTGGTAGGCCACCAAAAGAGCGATCGCGGCCACTGCAACAACAAGCGGCAGCGTCGCCAGAATCGACAGCTTCTGTGCGTAGTTCGGACGAAAAAGAGAGCGTAAAATGGCCATGTGCCGAATCGTTACGCAATCTTGGAAGCGAATCAAAGGCCGGGGAGGGGTTTTTCCGTACTCTGGGCAAAAGATTCGCACCAGATTCGGGAAAATGACGCGGGATCTCAAGGGATTCCATGAATTTTCGGCCCGCCTACGCAGTAGTAGGTATTCACAAGGCCCATCGCCTCGCTAGGCTGGCGCCACTCGAAAGATCCGTTCGGCAAAAGCCGGACACCGGGACTACTTATGGGAGGAGCACTATAATGGATCGTCGTTCTTTTTTGAAAACCTCTGCGCTGGGCGGGACCGCCGCAGCTGCAACCACTCTGGCCGCACCGGCCTATGCAACGGGCAAGCGTACCCTGACCATGGTTACCACCTGGGGCCGTGGCCTCGCAGGTGTGTTTGACGCCGCACAGCGCGTTGCAGACAACATCACAACCATGTCCGATGGTCAGCTGACCGTAGACATCAAAGCCGCCGGTGAGCTGGTTGGCGCGTTCGAAGTGTTTGACGCGGTATCCTCCGGTCAGGCCGACATGTACCACGGCGCCGACTACTACTTTGTTGGTCAGCACCCAGGCTACGCCTTCTTCACAGCTGTGCCTTTCGGCATGACCGCGGGTGAGCTGGCGAACTGGTACTACCAGGACGGCGGCATGGAGCTGCACGACGAGCTGGGTCAGATCTTTGGTCTGAAATCCTTCCTCGGCGGCAACACCGGCGCGCAGGCTGGCGGCTGGTTCTCGAAAGAGATCAACAGCCCCGAAGACTTCAACGGTCTGAAGTTCCGTATGCCTGGCCTCGGCGGCAAAGCCCTGGGCAAACTGGGCGCCTCGGTTCAGAACATCCCTGGCTCCGAAGTGTATCAGGCGCTGTCTTCCGGTGCCATCGACGGAACCGAGTGGATCGGCCCCTGGGCGGATGAAAAAGCCGGTTTCCAGGAAATCACCAAGACCTATTACACTGCCGGCTTCCACGAGCCAGGTGCGGGTCTGTCGGTTGCCACCAACCGTGACGTCTTTGACAGCCTGACCGCTGGTCAGCAGAAGATGATCGAAATCGCCTCCGGCGAATGCCATCAGTGGAACCTGTCGCAGTTCCTGGCCAACAACGGTGCCGCTCTGCAGCGTCTGCAGGCCGGTGGCGTTAAAGTCATGGAATTCCCTGACTCGGTCTGGGATGCCTTTGGTGCCGCGTCAAAAGAAGTCATGGACGAGAACATGGGCGACGAGCTGTTCAAGAAGATCTACGACAGCGCGATGACCTCGATGAAGTCTTCGGCTGGCTGGCAGAACCTGTCGTCGGGCGTTTACACCGCACAGCGCGACCGCGTTCTGGGTTAATCCAACCCTCAGCGTCTTTTGGATCCCCCGCCGGGTGCGGGGGATCCGTTTTTCATTTTTGCCGCAGGCCAGAAGGTCTTGGTCGCCCTCGCATTCGTAGGGGCGAGACCGCGCCTTCAACCCGCTGCATACAATAATCCGAGGGAACAATGCAGGAAGACACAGGCATTTCCTTTTTCGGCGCCCTGTTCAACGGTTTGATCTGGCTGGTTCAGAGCATCGCAGGAGCCTTTTACAATTTCGGCTATGCCGTAACCCACCCACAGCTCTGGCTTGACTGGTCTGACAAGACCTCGATCATGCGCTTTGTGTATTATGGCGGCTCAAGAGAGTTCTTCTTTGTCGTCTTCACCCTGTTCCTGATCCTGACTGCGATTGGCCTCTATAAACGACAGGTGATGTGGGGCATGGTGCGGGGCCTTGAGGGCTTTGCCAATGGCATTGGGCGCTTCTTCGCCTGGGCCGGTCTCCTTATGGTGATCCAGCAGATCGTCATTGTTTTCATGCAGCGGATCTTTGCCCGCCCGGACATGAGCTTTGGCCTTGGGATCGCTTTGGAAAAAGACATCAGCTGGTTTGCGGAAGAGCTGAAGCTCTACAACGCCTTGGTGGTCTGCCTCTGTGTGAGCTACACCTTTGTGCAGGGCGGCCATGTGCGGGTTGACCTGATCTATTCCGGCGTCAGTTTCCGGGCCAAGCGCGTCATCGACATGGTGGGATCGCTGATCTTCATGATGCCGGCTGCTGTGCTGACCTGGATGTATGGCTGGTACTTCCTGTGGCGCCACCTCATCGTGCCAAAGCCTTCGGCCTCTGACAGTCTGGAGCGCCTGGTGATGAAAGCCCGTGCGCTGCGCTGGAACATTGAGACCATCGGGTTTAGCCCGAATGGCTTTAACGGATACTTCCTCTTCAAGATCTTGCTGGTGACCTTTGCCGCAATCGTCTTTGTGCATGCCATCGCCTTCTTCTACCGCTCCATGCTGGAGTTCATCGAAGGCCAGGCCAGTGAAAATAAATACCTCGACAAGGATACCCTTGGAGAGGGCGAAGAAGCCTATGAAGGCGCTCATTAACCTAAGGGACAGCTGATATGCTATTCGGTCTTGATGGCGTCGAATTCGGCCTGCTCATCGTATTCTTATGCCTTTTTGGAGGCATTCTCTCCGGTTTCCCGGTGGCCTTTGCCATCGGTGGTGCCGGTATCATCTCCTTTGGGATCATCGCGGCACTGGACAGTGCCGGCCTGCTGATTCACCAAGCCATCGATACCTCGTCGCAGGTCTATCGCAGCCTGGTGGATAGCGGGGTGAAACCCGATGCCATTTCAGTCTTCAGATATCCAGAGCTTCCGCGGATTGCCGAGCCTGTGTTTGTCCAGGGCTGGGAATATGCCATGGATCGCAATGTCTCGTTCATTGTGAACCGGATGAATGAACGGGTTCTGGCAGGCGCATCGATTGAAACGCTGCTGGCGGTACTGATGTTCGTTCTGATGGGGATCACCCTGGAGCGCTCAAAGATCGCCAATGATCTGCTGACCACAATGGCGCGGGTCTTTGGACCGCTGCCGGGTGGTTTGGCTGTGTCCATTGTTGTGGTTGGTGCCTTCCTTGCGGCCTCAACCGGTATTGTCGGGGCGACTGTGGTCACCATGGGCTTGCTCGCCCTGCCCACCATGCTGCGCAACAACTACTCGCCTGAACTGGCGACAGGTGTCATCGCGGCCTCGGGCACATTGGGGCAGATCATTCCGCCTTCGATCGTGATCGTGTTGCTCGGTACCCTGGCGGGGGATCTCTATTCCACCGCGCAGGAAAACCGGGCGATGGAAGCGGGCTGTTCGGACGCTTTGACCTATCTGGGTGAGCCTGCGGTTGTGTCTGTTGGCACATTGTTCCAGGCGGCGCTGCTGCCGGGGATCATGCTGGCGCTGCTCTATGCGCTTTATGCCTTTGGCTATGCGATGCTGAACCCGGAGAAGGCGCCTGCCGTCGCTCCGGAGCCAAGCACCAACGAGCCGGTGACCCGCAATGAAGCGCTGCTGTGGTTCCTCGGAGCCCCTGCTGCCATTCTGGCTGGCGCGATGCTGCTTGGGTCGTTTGGCGCCATTGGGTCGCAAAACATCACTGTTTCGGCCTTCTCGGATGCCGGTCAGACAGCGTCCCTGCGCACCACAGTTGGTGAGCAATGTCAGGCGGCAATGATTGATCTGCACGGTCAAGAGGCCTGGGACGCAGCTGTTGCGGAACAGACCGCAATTGAAGCGGCCGGCGGTGTTGCTCAGGCAGCCAAGCTGAGCGAAGACGACTTTGCTCAGGCCCAGGTCGACAAGATCGCGGCGGCAGCGCCTATTGGCACCGGCCTTACCATTCTTGTGGTGATGCTGGCGCTGGTTCTGGCGATTGGACGCGGCGTTGCACCTTCACGGGATGTGAAGCCGCTGATCATTGGCACTATCGGCCTGTTGCTGGTGCTGTTGGTCGATGTCCTGCTCATTGCGCCGACCACAACACCGGGCGTGACGGTTTTGTTGATTGCTCTGCCATTTTTGCTGGCGCTTTACGGCGCCCGTGAAGCGGCCATTCGCTGTGCGCGCAATGATCTGATCCGGGTGGTCTTCCCACCACTGGTTCTGATTGTGGCGGTGCTGGGCTCTATCCTTGGTGGCATTACCAACCCGACGCCGGCTGCGGCGCTTGGGGCAGGTGGTGCGATCATGCTGGCGGCCTACCGCAAGCTGCAGGATGAAGGCCGCTCCGGCAAGATCATCATCTGGGCCACGCTGGCTGTGATGATTGCGATCCTGATCGGGGTGAACTTTGACCTTCGGATCAACCAGTCCAATGTCAGCGTCGAAAGCTGGATCGCCTTTGCCTTTGCCTATGGCGCCTATCTCTATGCGCTGTTTGGTCTGCTCTATGGCTGCTGGGTACTGTTCAAGGGTGGCGTGCTGACCCCGGTGGTACGGGAAACTGCTAAGGTGACCTCGATGGTCTTTACCATCCTGATCGGCTCGCAGCTGCTGAACCTGGTGGTGATCTCCTTTGGCGGTGAGCACTATATCCAGCAGTTCCTGAAGAGCTTTGACAATGAGATGACGGTCTTTTTGATCGTGATGATTGTTCTGTTCTTCCTGGGCTTTGTGCTCGACTTCCTCGAGATCATCTACATCGTGATCCCGATCGTTGGTCCGGTGATATATGGCGGCTCTTTCGATCCGAAATGGGTAACCATCATGGTTGCGGTGAACCTGCAGACCTCGTTCTTGACGCCTCCCTTTGGCTTTGCGCTGTTCTATCTGCGCGGGGTGGCTCCAAAAGAGGTGACAACGGCGCATATCTATCGCGGGGTTTTGCCCTTCGTATTGATCCAGGTCGGTGGTCTGGCACTGCTGTGGGCCTTCCCCTCAATTGTGACCATTGTACCGGCATTGATCCCCAACTGATCTCGTCGACACACCAAACAGTAATGAACAGGGGCCCCGGTTTGGGGCCCCTTTTTTATGTGCAGTTTATGCTCGGCTTGTGCCTGGGGTATATGGGGCGACACGTGGCGGCATCACAGTCACATGACAGATAAGGGGCGTTTATGGGCATTTGAAGATGTTTGGCGCCCAGCTCTTTGAGCGTAGCCTTCAAGGCCTCCCAGCACTCAGCCCCAATTTGAGCGAGCGTCCGATTCTAACCTATTCTGTTGAAAAACTCTTGTTGATTTAGGTCTTTGCTGCGATTCAATTATCTTATTGATGTTGGAGATTGATCGCGATGATGGAACCACGTCAGGAAGCACAATCTGCTCTGTTCTATGATTTCTCGATAGAAGACCACGTCCCCGGCGATCACGTTCTGCGGGCTATTGATGGCGTTATTGATCTGTCCAGCGTCCGGACGCATCTGACTGAGTTTTACAGCTTCACTGGCCGGCCTTCAATTGATCCAGAATTGATGATGCGG
>JAWUWF010000031.1:0-10210 GCA_034111985.1 Pseudophaeobacter sp. | reverse complement strand
TGCGCACACGTGCAGCCGTTGCAGTTGCTCCGGGCAAGCCGCTCGAAGTTATGGAAGTGAACCTGGAGGGCCCCAAGGCGGGCGAAGTGCTGGTGGAAATCAAGGCCACCGGCCTGTGCCACACCGATGAGTTCACCCGCTCAGGCGATGACCCTGAGGGCATCTTTCCGGCGATCCTCGGCCATGAGGGCGCAGGCGTCGTGATCGAGATCGGCGCAGGCGTCACCAGCCTGGAAGTTGGCGACCACGTGATCCCGCTCTACACACCCGAGTGCCGCGAATGCGACTACTGCCTCAACCCCAAAACCAACCTGTGCCAGTCGATCCGGGCCACTCAGGGCGCAGGGCTGCTGCCCGATGGCACCACCCGGTTTTCCATGCTGGATGGCACGCCGATCTTTCACTACATGGGCTGCTCGACCTTTGCCAATCACACTGTGGTGCCGGAAATTGCCCTGGCCAAAGTGCGCAAGGACGCGCCTTTTGACAAGATCTGCTACATCGGCTGCGGCGTCACCACCGGCATTGGCGCGGTGATCAACACCGCCAAGGTCGAGATTGGCTCAACCGCGATTGTCTTTGGTCTTGGCGGCATTGGGCTGAACGTGATCCAGGGGCTGAAACTGGCGGGTGCCGATCAGGTTGTTGGTGTTGATCTCAACCCCGGCAAGATCGAGATGGCGACGCATTTTGGCATGACGCATTTTGTCAATCCGGCCGAGGTGGAGGGCGACCTGGTGGCCCATCTGGTCGAGGTGACCGGCGGCGGCGCGGATTACACCTTTGATGCCACTGGCAACGTCAACGTGATGCGCACAGCGCTTGAGGCGGCGCATAAGGGCTGGGGCGAGAGCATCATCATCGGTGTGGCGCCCGCGGGAGCCGAGATCACCACCCGTCCCTTCCAGCTGGTGACAGGTCGCAGCTGGCGCGGCACCGCCTTTGGCGGCGCGCGCGGCCGCACCGATGTGCCCAAGATCGTGGACTGGTACATGGACGGCAAGATCGAGATCGACCCGATGATCACGCATAAGCTGACGCTGGACCAGATCAACGAGGGTTTCGAGCTGATGCACGCCGGCAAATCCATCCGCGCCGTCGTGGAGTTCTAAACCCGCCGCGAGGTCCGCAAGTATGACAAGGCGCAGCTCCAGTGGGGGCTGCGCCTTTCCTTTTTAGCGGTCCGGCCTTTTGGCTATCCGGTTGCGCCAGCCAAAGAGGTTTTGCCGGTGTCACCAACAAAAGGCTTTCTCTGGCATCGACCTGCTAGCACTGTATAGTCCTGCAACCCAAATAGTCCGGCAACCAAATCAGTGACGAGGTAGTAAGCTTGAAATTTCAGGCCGTTGACATATCAAAGACAGCTACGGCGGCGCAGGTCATATTTGACTCGTTGCGCCGGGCGATCATTGAGGGCGATCTGAAAGATGGCGAGCCCCTGCGTCAGGATGAAATCGCCAAGGCCTTTCACACCTCACGCTTTCCGGTGCGCGAGGCGCTGACCCTGCTGGAACAACAGGGGTTGGTAAAGACCCAACGCTACAAAGGCGCTGTGGTGGCCACACTTTCGATGCAGGAGGCCAGTGAGATCTTTGACTTTCGCGCCAAACTGGAGGCTGATGTGATCCGGGCTGCCGTACCCAATCTGACGCCCGAAATCCTTGCTGAGGCGCGCGACTATCTTGAACGCTTTGCAAACGCGCGCGATCCCATGGACTACGGCGTGCTCAATCGCAGCTTCCATGCCTGCCTCTATAGTGTCAGCGGGCTGCCCTATCACCTCACGGTTATAGAGAGCTCAATCGACCGGATTGATCGCTACATCCGGGCACAGCTGGTGATGAGCGGCATCGCGCGCAGCACCGACGAGCATCTGCAGATCCTAGAGGCCTGCGCAGCGGGCGATGCCGATCTGGCTGCCCGCCTCACCTATGATCACATTCAAGACGCCAAAGCGGCGCTGCAGGCGCAGCTCAAACGCAACACCTGATCCCGAACCTCACACATATCCGCGTTCCACAGGTCTAAAGCAAAGCGCACCAGGCGCCGCCTTCAGACAATCAGCAACTCTTTGGGGAACCGGGTCAAAACGCGGCAGCCTTCGGAGGTCACCAGCACGTCATCCTCGATGCGCACACCAAATTTGCCCAGCTGATACAACCCCGGCTCATTGGTATAGACGGTGCCTGCGGGCAGCTCCTGGGCATTGCCACGCATGATATAGGGGGCTTCGTGCACGTCACGCCCCAGCCCATGCCCCGTCTTGGTACGGATGCGATCGGCAAAGGGCGAGGCCTCAAGCACCCCGGTCACCACGTCAGCAATCTCATGCGCCGTGACCCCGGCGCGGGTGACCGCAAGCCCGGCCATATTGGCTGCCAGCACGGTTTCATAAACGGCGCGGCCCTCGTCGCTCACCTCGGCCACAAAAACGGTGCGGGTGATATCGGCGCAAAAGCCGTGCTTGCGGCCGCCAAAATCAAACAGCAGCGCGTCGCCAGACTGGATCTGATAATCATCGCGGGCATGGGCGTGCGGCCGGGCCGAGTTGTCGCCCGCCGCCACGATGGGCGTAAAGGCAAGATCATCGGCGCCTTCGGCAAAGAGCGCCTGAATGAGGCGGCTTTCAATCTGCTTTTCGCTCTGGCCTATCTCAACTGTTTCCAGCACCCGGTGCAGCGCCCGCTCAGACAGATCAATCGCCGCCTGCATGGCAGCCACATCGGCCTCTGTTTTGATCATCCTGAGGCCGGAGATTGCTTTTTCGCCATCAATGATCTCGAGCGAGGGGCTTGCCTGTTTCAGCGCGTGATGCACAAAGACCCGCATCACCTGCCCCTCAACCGCGAGCCGCCGCAGCGGCATATGGGCCGCAAGTGCTGTAAAGGCGGAGTGATAGCCATCCTGATCGCGCCAGTCAAAAACCGCGCCCGAAAACCCCACCTGCTCCCAGGAGCCGAGCTCCAGGTTGGGCACGATGGCTGCGGGATCGCCCTCGGCGGGGATCACCAGAACAAAGGGGCGTTCGTGGCTCATGAAACTATGCCCCAGAGCGCGGGTGAAATTCGGTCCCGGCACCAATGCCAGCGCGTCAACGCCCAGGGATTTGGCCAGCTGTTGATAGTCGGCAAGAGAATGGGTCATAACTGGCCTCCAGAGGTCATAAGTAAATAGAGAGCCAATAGAGGCCCCAAACAGCCAGTTCATGCGCTGCCAGCCGTTGATTGTTGAATATTGTATCCAATTCACATTCATCAAAGTCAATGCCTGCCCCACAGTGCCGGTCGTTTGCAAGCTTGTGGTATCAAAGCCCCTGAAACAGGGCTACAATTCAAAGGGCCACCAGCAGGACAGTCACAGACATTGGGAGGCCCCTCGCGTCCATGCTCGCAGTTCTCAAAAACCGTACCTTTCGCCATATGTTTGCAGCCCAGGTCATTGCCATAACCGGCACCGGGCTTGCGACCGTGGCGCTGGGGCTGATCGCCTATGATCTCGCCGGAGCGGATGCCTCCATGGTGTTGGGCGTCGCCCTCACCATTAAGATGCTGAGCTATGTGACACTGGCCCCCATCGCGGCAGCACTCGCCTCGCAGGTCCCGCGCCGCAGCTGGCTGGTTAGTCTCGACATCCTGCGCGCCCTGGTGGCTCTCGCCCTGCCCTTTGTCAGCGAGATCTGGCAGATCTATGTGTTGATCTTTGTGATGCAGGCCGCCTCGGCTGGGTTCACGCCCGCTTTTCAGGCCACCATCCCCGATGTGCTGAGCGATGAAGACGACTATACCAACGCGTTGTCGCTATCCCGACTGGCCTTTGACATTGAGAGCCTGCTGTCCCCTGCCCTGGCCGCACTGCTGTTGATGCTGGTGGCCGCCGAGGCGCTGTTCTTTGGCACCGCCGTGGGCTTTATTGCCTCAGCGCTTTTGGTGGTTTCGGTTGCCCTGCCCACACCCAAGCCCAGCGCTAGCAGCGGTATATATGAGCGCACCACGCTGGGGATCCGTATTTACCTCAAGACACCCCGGCTGCGGGGGCTTTTGGGTCTCTCCGCGGCGGCGGCCGCCATCAGCTCGATTGTGATCATCAACACGGTGGTGATCGTGCGATCAGAGCTGGGCCTTGCAGAAAACAGGGTGGCGCTGGCGCTGGCCTGCTTTGGCGCTGGCTCAATGCTGGCGGCCATGGCGCTGCCAAGACTGCTCAACCGCATCTCAGACCGGAACGTTATGAGCTTTGGGGCAGTGATTGCCATCCTCGCCCAGATCGGGTTGGCAGTGATATCCATGATCGCTGGCGCGTCTCTAGCCCCCGTGTTGATCGCTTGGTTTCTGTCCGGGCTTGGCTATTCCACCATCCTCACCCCGTCGGGACGTTTGCTGAAACGCTCGGCCCGGCCCGAAGACCGTCCAGCCGTGTTTGCCGCCCAGTTCACCCTGTCGCATGGCTGCTGGCTGCTGACATACCCGCTGGCGGGCTGGAGCATGAGCCGCTTTGGCATGGCGCCTTCGGGGCTGCTGCTGACGGCCATTGCCATTGCAGGGCTGATCTATGCGCGGCGTCAATGGCCTGCCCATGACCCCGAAGCCCTGCCCCACAGCCATCCTGAACTGGCACCGGATCACCCGCATCTGAGAGGCCATCCCGGCGCAGAATCCCAGATCTCCCCGGCCCATCAGCACCCCTACGTCATTGACCCACTGCACAGGCAATACCCCCGGCGGACAGAGTGAGACGCATTCCAGAGGCCCTCACGAACCCTCTAGTCACCGTGCAATACTGAGCGCGACATTGCCATTGCCCCTCCAATACGCGGCCAGACTGCGCAGTTTTCGCATGCGAATTCATCTTAACCCTGCAAAACCACATTTTTTGTGAAAAGCAGCATTTGCGGTTAACCTATTGTTAACAAATTACCAGAAAACACCCCGCAATGGCATCAAACGGCAGAAAATCTGCGGCAAACAAGACACTATAGGACGCAATTCATCCCAATCGGAGGCAACAGCCGGCTAGACATTTGATTTAAATTCGTCTCATTATGCCCTCAATATGGCCGCAAAGAACGGTCTTCGGCAGAAATATACAGGCACCAGACACTCGCGGCCCTTTCATTTCAGGGGGCGTGCGGTCTAGAAGCGAGCGGCAAAAAAATGAGCACTGTTGGATTTATCACCCGTGATCTTTCGGGAACCACGCGTCAAAGCACTTTCTCTGAGGGGTCTCCCTCACTTCTTAATGTCACCCAGTCCAAGGATATTTCGCTGAACCTCAGCGCCTCGGATATTGACAGCTACGTAAGGCGGGGCTCAGATCTCCACCTCGTGCTGGCGGATGGCCAGATCCTTGTGCTGCAGAATTACTACAGCCCAGGCGCTGCAGGCGGCAAAAACCTGTTCCTCAGCGACGACGGCAATTTCGTCGAAGTGGTGCTTGAAAACAAAGCAGAAGGCGCTCTTTTCGCCAGCTACGAGCCTCTGGATATTTCCGGCAAGTGGTCAGCCTATGACGATATGGTCTTTTTGGACATTGACCGCATCGAACCGGTGATTGCCCCCCTGCTGGCGGCACCGCTCTTTGGTGGGCTTGGTGCAGGTGCCGCAGCAGCCGGTGTCGTAGGCGCAGCAGCGCTGGTAGCCGGCAGCGGAGATGGCGGTGAAGGCGGCGTTGACTCCAGCCTCATCCTTCCGACAGTTGACAATCCTGACGACAATCACCCCATTGGCGGCGCAACAACCACACCGGTCGTAATCACCGGTACCGGCACCCCTGGTGCCGAAGTTGTGGTCGCTCTTGGCGATGTCACACAAACAACCATTATTCGCGACGATGGTACCTGGGAAGTCATCTTCCCTGTTACCGATCTGCCAGAAGACGGCAACTACGAAACCACGGTGCACGTTGTTGATCCCGACGAAACCATCCATGACCTGGATGGCCCGACCGTCATCATCGACACCACCCCACCAGAAATTGAGGTCACCAGCGGCACCGAGTCCACAGGCGACATCGTCAACGGCTCAGAGCAGGCCAGCGGCACAGTCATCACAGGTACCGGCGAAGTCGGCGCAACCGTTCTGGTCGAAATCAACGGCTATTCACACTCCACAACCGTGGGTGGCGATGGCAGCTGGTCGGTGACCTTTGCCTCCAGCGAGATCACGACCGGGGAATATTCCACCGGCGTTACCATCACCACGACAGATGCGTTTGAAAACAGCGCCACCTATAGCGAAACCCTGGTTGTCGACACCGTCGCAACAGTGCAGTTCGACACTGTTGAAGGCGATGACATGGTCAATGCCGCCGAGGCATCGGATGGCGTCACGCTCAGCGGAACCGGCGAAGCTGGAGCCTCAATCTCTGTTGTGTTCCAGGGTGTCACAAGGACAACGACCGTGGCTGACGATGGCAGCTGGTCCGTGAACTATGCCGCAGGCGAAATTGCCGCCGGCACCTACGACAGCAGCTTTGAGGTCACCTCAACAGATCTGGTGGGCAACACCACCATCAGCAGCCACGACATTCGTGTCGACACCGAAACCACAGTCACCATCGACAGTGGCTTTGCCGGCGCGGACAATATCATCTCTTCCAGCGAAGCCGATGCAGGCGTGACCCTCACGGGTAATGCCGAAGCGGGCGCCACCGTTGTGGTGGAAATTGTCGGCGGTGCCAGCCGCACTGTGACAGCCGATGACAATGGCACCTGGGAGGCAACCTTTGCCTCAGGATCCCTCGCAGGAGGTGAGTACACAACAACGGTCAACGTGACCTCGACTGATCTGGCCGGCAATACCGACAGCACCTCTACCAGCCTTGAGGTTGATACCGTCGCCGGGACCGTCACCCTGTCGCCGAATCCAATCGAAATCGACAATGTCATCAATGCCGTAGAAAGCGCCGATGGCGTTGATATCAACGGCACGGCGACACCCGGCATGACAGTGACCGTGACACTCGGCAATGACACTCTGGGCACAGCAAGCACCCAGGTGGTCGCAGATGCCAGCGGCAACTGGAGCACCACCTTTGCCAGCGCTGACATTCCACAGGGCACCGATACTCTGGATATCACCGCCTCGATCACCGACACCCTTGGCAATACCACAACGGCCACAGGCAGTGTTGGGCTGGATACCGAAGTCAATCCGCTGACCCTCGACAACAAAGGCAGCATCGAGGGCGATGACATCATCACCGCCGCCGAGCGCCTCGATGGCGTCACCCTGACCGGCACAGTTGAGCCCGGATCAGACGTGAGCGTCAACTTTGGCACCTCTGGCCCGCATGCAGCAACTGTCGCTGCAAACGGCACCTGGAGCGTTGACATTCCTGCGGCCGATATCCCCACGGGCACCACGAATGTCGACGTCGAAGTCCATGCCACCGACGCCGCCGGCAACACCTCGATGACCGACCACAGCCTGGCGATTGACACCGAAGTCGATCCTTTCACCGTTGAGGCCGATCAGACCAGCAACGACATTGTCAACCAGGATGAGCTGAACGCTGGCTTTACGCTGCAGGGAACGGTTGAGCCGGGCTCTGCGGTTGTTGTCACCATCAACAATGTCGCGGCAACAGCCATCGTTGATGCGGCCGGCAACTGGAGCGTCGCCTATGACGCCTCAGATCTGGCAGCAGGTGAATACGAAGTCGAGGCAACAATCGTTGCCACCGACGCCTTGGGCAACAGCGCCACGCTGACAGAAACCTTCGAAGTCGATACCGTCTTTGCTGCGCCGGTGATTGATCAAATCACTCACAATGCCAGCACGGATGACGTGACCGCAATTTCCATCGATGGCACTGGCAGCACCTTCACCGTCTCCTCCCTTGAGGGCGATGGCAGTGCGCCGACCCTGTCAGCCACCCAATCAGACGTTGGTGGTGCGACCTGGGCCTTCCTGGACACGCCGGTTCCGGATGGCACTGATTTGGTGATCACCGATATCGATGGCCTCAACAATACCTCCAGCACTCTGGTGGTTCTTGAAGACAATGCCACCACAGCCAGCACCCTGAACCACGCGGCTTTGGGTGGGTTCAATATCGACGAGTTGGATCTGGCCAGCACGGCAAATGTGCATCTGCAACTGGATGAGGCCACGATCAACGCTCTGTCCGAGAACTCTGACACCCTCACCATTCACAGTGGTGACAGTGATGATGCAGTGACCGTTACGGATGCCACGCTTGCGGGCACCCGCAACGTCGGTGGCGAAGCCTACAATGTCTACACCGTTGGCGACGACGGTACGACACTGGTCATTGATCAAGACATCAGCGTCACCATCATCTGATCCATTGAGCCGGCGCGGGCACAGTTCGCGTCCCGCGCCGGTTTTCAAACTCAGGTCTACATGAAAAAGGTGAGGGCAGCATGCAATTCGCACGACCCATTGGCGTATTGGCACTCTTGTGCAGCCTGTCAGGCTGTGCAGACGGCCTGCCATTCCTGGGGGGCAAGGCGGACCAGGAGACCGAGGTCTCCCGGCGCGGGGGCAACCTCGAACAGCCCGAAGGCGAGGCCAGCTCTGATGTGATTTCCACGCTGCTTGAGCGTCGCTCAATGCTGCCCGGTGATACCATCTATGACCAGGTTGCAGAAGCTGCAGTGGCCGCTTCTGCACGCGCATCAGAGGCAGAGCTTACGAGCGCCAAACTGCGGGCCGAAGCGGAATCCAAAAACTGGCTGCCAACAATTGGCCCCTCGGTCAGCCTGACTGATCTTGGTGAGTTGGTGGCGGGCATGTTGATCCAGCAGGTTCTCTTTGACAATGGCCGCCGCAAAGCCGAACGCGCCTTTGCCGCTGCAGATGTTGAAGTGGCCGCCGTCAACCTGTCCGTTGATATGAATGAGCGGGTTGAAAACGCCGTTGGCTTGTATGTGGCCGGATTGCGTGGCGATGAAAAAGCCGCCTACAGCAGCCGCGCCCTAAAGCAGATGCAGGAATTCCACCGCGTTGTGTCCGGCCGGGTCGAAGGCGGCCTGTCTGACCGCTCTGATCTCAATGTGGTCAACAGCAAGATCAGCGGTATGCGCAATGCCCGCACCACCGCACAGGACGCCGCCACAACCGCGCGGGCTGAACTTACCGCCATGACAGGTCAAAGCTTTTCACAAAAACCCGGCAAGCTGGACCTCGGCACCCCGCCCTCAAACGGGCAGTATCTTTCGGTCCTGAAATCCCAGTCCCTGGCAAATCGCAGCGTGGCTCAGGCCAAAGTCGGGCGCGCCGGGCTGCTGCCGCAAATCGCCGCGGCTGGTAACCTGACCTCCGACGGCTCCGGCGCCGGGCTCACCCTTGATATGGACCAGGCCTTTGGCCTGGGCACGCCGGCCGCACTAAAAGCCATTGAATCCTCCAAAGAGGCCGCCCGCCGTCAGGTCGGCGAGGCAGAAGAGGATGCGCGGCGCAGCTATTCGCGCCAGATCCAGCGCCTGGCCTCTTTTCAGCGTCAAACCGTTGAGGCCGCCTCTCTAGCGCGCGCCAGTCGCGAAACCTACAGGCTCTTCAAAGCGCAGTTTGAGGCCGGTCAGCGTCCGGTGATGGATGTCATCAAAATCTACGAAGAATTGGTCCAGCGCGAGCAGGACCATATCGAAGCGAAATACGAAGTTGTCCTGATCCAGCTGAAGCTGGCGCGGGACATGGGCCTGCTGGCGGATGGGGAAAAGATTTGACCGATACAACGACACGCCCCCCCACCGGGCCCGGGTCCAGCCAAACGCCAGAAGGCCAATCTGTTGACCAGTCTATGGACCGGTCTGCTGGCCGACCTGCGAACCAGCCTGGGGGGCAAAGCGGCCCCAAACCGGTAGCAGGCAATCAGCCGCGCAAACCCGGCCCGGCCCGTCTTCGCGCGGTGCCGCCGAGCCCGCCGCCGATTTCTGGCCAGATCCCTGACATCAGCGCCCCAGCCCCCGATCGCAGCGCAGCCACATCAGGTCTGGTGCTCAAAGCCACCAATTCCGCCAGCTCTCCTACCAGCTCGCCCTCTGGCCCGAATTCTGGCCCGCCCGCAGGCGTTGCAGCCCCCAATGGCGCCCCTTCCCGCCAGAGCGCCGCGCCGGCCACGGATCTTGCTGATGGTGAGCACCGCGAAGTTGGCACTCTGATCGAAGGCGCCTCGGCCCGAATTCAGCATCGTGCGACCTTGATTGCCACGCTTGCCTCCCTCAAAGGTACCGAGGCCCATGCCAGCG
>JAWUWF010000030.1:0-20420 GCA_034111985.1 Pseudophaeobacter sp. | reverse complement strand
ACCTGCTCCGTTCAGATGCCGTGGTGCACCTTGGTTTAGGGTCTATACGTTCGGGTCGATCCAACCAATGTTGCCATCTTCCCGGCGGTATACCACGTTCACCCCGTTTTTGCTCTCATTGCGGAAAACCAGCACCGGGGCGCCAGCAAGCTCCATCTGCATCACCGCTTCACCCACCGAGAGGGATTGGATCTCAGTTTCCATCTCGGCAACAATGATCGGCTGCAGTGTTTCGGGCTCAGATTCGGTTTCCGCTTCATCAGAGGCGAGGATATATGAGCTCGCGCCGAGAATTTCAACCGGTTCGCTGCGATCACGGTGGTGATCTTTCAGCCGACGCTTGTAGCGGCGCAGCTGTTTTTCCATCTTTTCGTTGCAGGCTTCAAAAGCGGCATATATTTCAGTGGCATGTGCCTTTGCCTGAGCGGTGAGGCCAGTCGACAGGTGCACGGTAGCTTCGCAAACATATTCATGCGCAGATTTGGAAAAGACGACGCTCGCGTCGGTTGGACGTTCTGCATACTTTGCGACGACAGTCCCCAGCTCGGTTTTAACATGGGTTTGCAATGCTTCGCCAATGTCGATCTGTTTACCGCTGATTTTGTAACGCATGTGATCTCCTTCACAAATTTCCACCCAAAACACCGCCCGGGCCGGGCCCGGAGAGTTGTCGTCAGTTCTGGGTCAGGGGAATAGGCAAGGCAGAAGATTGCAGGCCTTCAGGTCTTGTTGCCAAGACCTCGTTTCGGACTGCCTCATACTGCGCTTTTGCCATGTCTCAATTCGATGCCAAACCCGCAAGAGAGTCAATGGAGATAGGTCAAATTGATGGTAGGAAAACCAAACTGTCGGCGGAAAATAGCGGTCGAAAAGCTGCATTTTTCGCAGGTGATTTCAGCGGCATAATAGAGCATTTTGTCGCGCAAATAAAGC
Source organism: Pseudophaeobacter sp. (assembly GCA_034111985.1). Classification (GTDB taxonomy): domain Bacteria; phylum Pseudomonadota; class Alphaproteobacteria; order Rhodobacterales; family Rhodobacteraceae; genus Pseudophaeobacter. The sequence goes on along the minus strand of JAWUWF010000030.1, from coordinate 19,487 downwards.
GTTAGGAGATGCGGAAATTGTCGCCCAGATAGACCCGGCGCACGTTCTCGTTCTCGACCACTTCTGCAGGGCTGCCAGACATGAGAACCTGACCATCGTGCAGGATGTAGGCGCGGTCTACGATCTCGAGGGTTTCGCGAACGTTGTGATCTGTGATCAATACGCCAATGCCGCGTTTCTTCAGATCGGCAACCAGGTGGCGAATATCGCCTACCGATATGGGGTCAACCCCGGCAAAGGGTTCATCCAGCAGCAGGTATTTTGGGTCAGCCGCCAGGCAGCGGGCGATCTCAACGCGGCGGCGTTCGCCACCAGACAGGGCCAGGGCCGGGGCGCGCCGCAGGTGCTCGATGGAGAAGTCAGACAAGAGTTCTTCCAGCCGCTCGCGCCGCCTGTGGCTGTGCTTTACCGCGATGTCGAGAACGGCCATGATATTGTCTTCGACCGAGAGGCCGCGAAAAATAGACATTTCCTGCGGCAGATAGCCAATCCCAAGGCGGGCGCGCCGGTACATCGGCAGTGTGGTAACATTCTGGCCATCAATAGTCACGGAGCCCGCTTCGGGAAAAATCAGTCCGGCGATGGCGTAAAAACTGGTGGTCTTGCCGGATCCGTTTGGCCCCAGCAGAGCCACCACCTCACCGCGGTCCAGTGAGATCGAAACATCGCGGATCACAACCTTCTTGCGATAGCTCTTGCGCAGCTTTTCGATGCGCAGCCCTGATGAGCCCTCAGTCACTGTTAGGGCTGGCGTTTTGAGATCGGGTTTTTGTGCCATCAGTTTTGGTCACCCGCAGTCGCGCTTGGGTTCAGGATTGTCTTTACCCGACCAGCCATATTGGCGGTGCCGGTGATCAGGTTGACCACCATTCGCTGCGAGGTGAGGGTGCCAGCATCTTGGTTCAGCAGGACATCGCCGCTCATCACAATGGTGCCCTGATCAATGCTGTATTCTGCGCGCTGAGCCTCGGCTGCATCGGGTCCGCTGACCAGCAGCACATTGCCGGTGGCCTCTAGCCGGTCGATCCCGCGCTTGCCGTCAGCATCGGTCTTATAGACCACCAGAACCCTGTCCGCTGATAGCCGCATCACGCCCTGAATGATCAAAACATTGCCAGTGAACTCTGCCGAGCCATCAACCTGATTGACGGCCAGCGCATCAGAGGTGACCTCAACGGGCTGCGTCGGGTCGGCCTTGACCGCGCCAAAGGCGACGTTTTGCGCCATGGCTGGCGTGGCAAACCACAGGATGGAAAGCAGGCAAATCAACAAGGTGCGCAAATGAGTCACAGTCTATCTTTCCAGTTTTAGAGGAGCGTATACCAGCTTGACACCGTTGGTGAAGAGAAGATGCACCGGCCCACCAACAGTTTCTGAGGTGATTTCCATGTGACCGGCCGTCAAATCGCCCAGATCGCTGGTGGCCCGTATGGCGCCGGGGCTTTCCGCCTGGACGCGGCTGAGCTCTGTTTTAAGGGCTTCGGTTTCAATAATCATGCCGTCGGCAGTGGTGATTTGCACATTGCCAACAAAGCGCGCGAGATCCTGGTCCGGGTGTACGGTGCCGCGATCCGACCTAAGGGTCAGGCGCCCGCCCGCGACCATGCGGATCTCTGCCTCAAGATCACTGGCGATCACCGGCGTGTCAGAGCTTGCCCGGGCGACGGTTGCGGTGACCCAGATCTCATCGCCCTCCGAGGTCGAGCCGGAAAAGAACGGGGCTGTCACCTGTTGGCCGCGCATGCGTTCTTCGATTTCTCGGTCGGCAAAGGGAATGACCGCTTCGGTATTGGCGCTGCGGGAAATCAGAAACAGGGTCGACAACAGGCCCAGAGCCGCCAGCGGCAGCAAGACCTTGAGGTAGCTCACCATGCGCGAGTAGTGATCCATGACCGGGTTGCCCTGCACCTATCCGAGGCCCGCGCGCAGGCAGTCGTGAATGTGCAACAGCCCCTCAGCGCGATGGCCCTTGGCCGGATCAACCACAAAGAGGCAGGTGATCTTGCGCTGGTTCATGATCGCGACGGCCTCTTCTGCCAGCGCATCGGGGGCAATGGTTGTCGGGTCCTTGGTCATCACGGCCTGGGCTGTGTTGTCGAGCAACCCCTCCATGTGGCGCCGCAAATCCCCATCGGTGATGATACCCAGCAGGGTGCCGTCATTATCGGTGACGCCAGAAACGCCAAAACCCTTTTGGCTGATTTCGATCAGCGCGTCGGACATGGGGGTGTCTTTGGTGACCACCGGCAGAGCTGCCCCGCTGTGCATCAGATCGCTGACCTTGCTGAGACGGGCGCCGAGTTTGCCGCCTGGGTGGAAGTCACGGAAATCTTCCGGGCGGAAATTGCGGTGCTTCATGATGGCAATGGCCAGCGCGTCCCCCATCGCCAGTGTCAGCGTGGTCGAGTTTGAGGGCACAATGCCATAGCCGCAGGCCTCACCCATCGCAGGGATCTGCAGCTGCACGTCGGCCTGGGTCATCAATGTGCTATCTGGTTTGCTCGACAGCCCGATTAGCGGAATTTTAAACCGGCGGGTAAAGGCCAGCAGATTCGCCAACTCGGGCGCCTCGCCGGAGTTGGAGATTGCGATCACCACATCGCCTTTGGACAACATGCCCAGATCCCCGTGGCTTGCCTCGGCGGGGTGCACAAAATAGGCCGGCGTGCCGGTGCTGGCCAGGGTTGCGGCTATCTTGCGACCGATATGGCCGGATTTGCCGATGCCGCTGATGATGATGCGGCCCGTTGCCGCCATCACCAAATTGGTGGCGTCGACAAAGCGCTGGTCAAAGCTATTGGCCAATGCCTCCAGCGCGCGGGCTTCGTCTGTGGCCACCTGTCGGGCGGTCGCGAGGAGTTTTTCTGAATCGGTCATGAGTGTGCAAAAATATCCGTATCGGGCCATCCGGCCAGGTCCAGTTTGGCACGCATCGGCAAAAAGTCAAAACAGGCCTGTGCCATCTCGACCCGGCCTTCGCGTGCCAGACGTTTGTTCAGCGCTTCGCGTAGCCGGTGCAGGTACAAGACATCCGAGGCCGCATAGTCCAGCTGTGCAGTCGTGAGGGTCTTGGCACCCCAGTCGCTCATCTGTTGTTGCTTCGAAATATCGACGCCCAGTAGGTCCTGGGTCAGGTTTTTCAGCCCGTGGCGGTCAGTATAGGTGCGGATCAGCCGACTGGCGATCTTGGTGCAATAGACCGGTGCGGTGAGGGCGCCAAAGGCATTGTACATGGCGGCAATGTCAAAGCGGCCATAGTGGAACAGCTTCAGCACCTCGGGGTCTTTTAGAATGGCGCAGAGATTTGGGGCCTCGCTCTGGCCCTTTGAGACCTGCACCAGATGAGCGTTGCCGTCGCCGCCGGATATTTGAACAACGCAGAGGCGGTCACGGTGTGGATTCAATCCCATGGTTTCGCAGTCGATCGCCACCACCGGCCCAAGGTCGAGCCCATCAGGTAAATCGTTTTTGTATAGGTGGTTGGCCACTGCAGAATTCCTTTGTCCGTGGTGCACCCTTGGGCGGCACTGCCTCGATTGACCCTTTCGGGATCCACCCTTGGTGTCGTGGCCCATGTGTCAGATGTCGTTGCCTTCGAAATAGGGGCAATATGGGGCGAACTCAACTGCCAGACAGCTCTGGGTGCGACTAAGGCGTGATAAACCCCAAAAGCTGGCGTGTTTTGAACCGGTTGGCGATCTGGATTTACATTGGGGTGTGTAGGAAATTACCGCTCGGCCTGTGATGTCTTGTTTGTACCATAGCGGCGCGCTCTGAACGGCGGGTTAAACTAAGAGCAAAACTGGCGGTCAGGCGGCAGGAGGTCAGGTAGGCAGGAGGCTGGGTGCGCAGGAGGGTAAGGCGACTGGGGCCAAGGATCACGCCAAAGACGACATCTCCCCCTCAAAGATTATGCAAATAAAACTGAGGGGGGAGTATGGTGCCCAGGAGAGGACTCGAACCTCCACGTCCTTGCGAACACTAGCACCTGAAGCTAGCGCGTCTACCATTCCGCCACCTGGGCAGGTGTCGTGAGGGGCGTATACGGCGATGGCTGGGGGGCGTCAAACGGATTTTTGACATTTTTTCAAAAACGCGTCTGCGGGTCTATTTTCACGTCACCTGACCCGGGGGGCAGAGAGGGATTTAGCTTTGTTCTGGAGGCGGAAAGAAGGCCATCCGTTTTGCGATATAGTTTAGAAATTTTGACCAGGCCTCGTGCATCTCGTCGCTCCAATCCGGGCCCAGCGTGCGTCCCAGCGCGCTGATAAAGCTATCTATGAACCCCCTGAAGTGGGTGTCTGAGATCTGCATCTTGCGGTGTTTTTCACCCAGTTGAATCAGAATGTCATTCAGCCGATCCGTGTCTTCCAGGGCCTCAGCGATATGGGTGAGCGATGCCAGCATCTTTGTTTCCAGTCGCGCCGTGTCCGACGGGAAAATGGCACGGCTCTCAGGGCAGAGTGAAAAGAACGTGCGGTAAAAGTCAGGTATGAATGTATCAAGATTCAGGTGCGTGCTCTCAAAGCTGCGCAGGATCAGGGATTTACAGTGATCGGATTGCATAAAATGCCCATATTTATTGTATGTTTAAAACGCTTTGTGCGGTGATGCGCTCACATATATCGTTATTCCTGAATGGGTCGTAAAGCAAATCGGATCTCTCGTCTGTTTTGTTAACCCCAAATCCAGAATCCCGGTCCATTGTGCCTGTCGCCGCTCGTTTTGCGCCTTGTTTGAAAGGCGCAGTAACGGTAGATCGGTCACATAGCTAATTGCAGGAGCCAAAAGATGTCCAAACTGGTCACGATCTATGGCGGGTCTGGTTTTGTCGGCCGCTACATTGCGCGCCGCATGGCCAAAGTAGGCTGGCGGGTTCGGGTCGCGGTGCGCCGCCCCAATGAAGCCATGCATGTAAAACCCTATGGCACGCCGGGTCAGGTTGAGCCGGTCCTGTGCAATATCCGCGATGACGCTTCGGTGGCCGCGGCGATGCAGGGGGCGGATGCGGTAGTGAACTGTGTCGGCATCCTGAATGCACATGGCAAAAACTCATTCACATCCGTGCAGGTTGAGGGTGCCGCGCGGGTGGCGCGCCTCGCTCAAAAACAGAATATTGGCCAGCTGGTGCATATCTCAGCTCTGGGTGCTGATGCCGAAGGCGATAGCGAATACGCCCGCACCAAGGCTCTCGGCGAAGAGGCCGTGCGGGGATTTTTCCCCAATGCAGTGATTCTGCGCCCCTCGGTCATCTTTGGCACCGAAGACCAGTTCTTTAATCGCTTTGCCGGCATGGCGAGCCTTACGCCCGTGCTGCCGATCGCCAAGGGCAAGACCCTGTTCCAGCCGGTCTATGTCGATGATGTTGCCCGCGCCGCTGTTAAGGGTATCCTTGGTGACGCTGCTCCTGGGGTCTATGAACTCGGCGGTCCCGAGGTAAAGAGCTTTGCAGCGCTGATGCGCGAGATGTGCGACATCATTCTGCGCCGTCGTCTGGTGTTGTCGCTGCCGGGCTTTGCCGCCTGGCCGATCGCCTTTGGCTTTGACATGCTGCAGGCCGCGAGCTTTCAGCTGATCGAAAACAAAGTGCTGACCCGCGACCAGTTGAAAAACCTTGGAACGGATAATGTTGTCTCCGAAGGCGCCAAAGGCTTTGCTGATCTTGGCATAACGCCAGAGGTTATGGGGCCGATCCTGACAGACTATCTGTGGAAATTCCGTCCCTCGGGTCAGTATGATGAGATGACGGCCTCGGCGCGCAACCTCAAGGGCGACGCCTGACCCCCGTATTTGGAGTCACCGGCTTTGCCGTGACAGAGTACATAGACAAAGAGCGCAGGGTTACCTGCGCTCTTTCTTTTTCATGCATTGCTTTATGGGTGTGGCCAGCTGTTGGGATCAGGTGCCATAAGCATAGCCAAGCAGCGCAAGCCCCAGAATCACCCGGGAGATCACATAGGGCGTAAAGCTGGTCGAGCGCAGCAGCCGCATCATCAGGCTGAGGGCTGCCAGAGCCGAGAGCATCGCCAGAGCGGCGGCGATAGCGGCGTCGTGGATCAGGTCCATATTGGCGTCCATCGCGACTTCGGTGCCGAGCAGGACGCCAGAGGCGATGATCGTGGGGATAGACATCAGCATGGCGATGCGGGCGCCGTCTTCGCGCTTGTATCCCAGCTGTCGCGCGCCGGTGATGGTGATGCCAGACCGCGAGGTGCCGGGGATCAGCGCGATCATCTGCCAAAGCCCCATAATCAGCGCATCGCGCAGGCTCCAGTCGCTGCTGACCTTTTCCTGGGCACCTTTTTGGTCGGCGATATACAGCACGATACCAAAAATCAGCATAGTCCAGCCAATCACCGCCGGAGAGCGTAGCGCGTCGCTGAGGTGGCTAAAATGCAGGAAGGCGCCAAACAGCACCGTTGGGATGGTGGCGATGATCAGGCCAAGCGCCAACCGGGAACCTTCGGTGTCGGCGCGACCGCAGGCCAGGCAGGTCATGCCACCCAGGCACAGCCGCACATCACGCCAGAAAAAGATCACCACCGCGGCAAGGGTGCCAAGGTGGACCGCGACATCGATGACTTGTCCCTGGTCCGAATACCCAGTTAGTCCGGGCAGAAGAATCAGGTGGCCAGAGGAAGAGACCGGCAGAAATTCCGTGATCCCCTGGATCAGCGCGACAAGAACGAGTTGCAACAATGGCATTCTGGGTGGTCCTGCAAGGGAGCGCCTCGGGTGTCGTGGAGGCGTGGATTGTGGTGGTCTTGTATAATTCCTTGGTCCGGATAGGGAAGCTGGCATTTAGATCCGGTTCGGACCTAAAAATGCTGTACATTTTCGCGGGAACGGGTATCAGAAGAAAATTGAGACCTTTTTAGGTCAGCACTAGTGACCCATTAACGCAGCGCTCCGATCCGGAGCTGTCGCAGCCAGCCAAAATAGGGAGTTCGCCCATGGCCAAGCAACCGATGCTCAAATTCGTGAAGATTGATCGCGATATGCCCCAGAAGCGCGCAGCCGAAGCGCGTCGGGAAGATTTTGACGAGATCTATGCCGAATATGCTGCCACTAAGGCAGAAGAGCAGGCGAGCCGCTGCAGCCAATGCGGTGTGCCCTATTGTCAGTCTCATTGTCCCCTGCAAAACAATATCCCCGACTGGCTGCGCCTCACCGCGACCGGTCGTCTGGAAGAGGCCTATCAGACCAGCCAGGCCACCAATACCTTCCCCGAAATTTGCGGTCGCATCTGTCCGCAGGACCGTCTGTGCGAAGGCAACTGCGTCATTGAGCAATCCGGCCATGGCACCGTCACCATTGGGGCTGTTGAGAAATACATCACCGATACCGCCTGGGACAAGGGCTGGGTAAAGCCAATTGTGCCAACCCAGGAGCGCGGCGAAAGCGTGGGTATTATTGGGGCTGGTCCCGGTGGTTTGGCGGCGGCTGACATGCTGCGCCGCGCGGGCATTCAGGTCACTGTCTATGATCGCTACGACCGGGCCGGTGGCTTGCTGACCTACGGTATTCCGGGCTTTAAGCTGGAAAAAGACATTTTCATGCGTCGCAACAAACTGCTGGCCGACGGTGGCGTTACCTTTGTGATGAATTGCAACATCGGCACCGATATCCCCTTTGACGAGATCCGCGCCAAACATACCGCGGTGATCATCGCTACCGGCGTCTACAAATCCCGTGATCTGGAAATGCCCGGCTCGGGTGCTGCTGGCATCGTCAAGGCGATCGACTTTCTCACTGCCGCCAACCGCGCGGCGAACTTTGGCGATACTGTCGAAGAGTTCGAAAATGGTACGTTTAATGCCGAGGGCAAAAAGGTTGTTGTCATCGGTGGTGGTGACACAGCCATGGATTGCCTGCGGACCTCGATCCGTCAGGGGGCGACATCTGTCAAATGTCTCTACCGGCGCGACCGGGCCAATATGCCGGGCTCGCAGCGTGAGACACAGAACGCCGAAGAAGAGGGCGTGGTGTTTGAGTGGCTCTCGGCCCCGAAAGGGTTCACCGATGCGCAGGGCGGCGTGAATGGCGTCATGGTGCAAAAAATGCGTCTGGGTCAGCCAGATGTCACCGGACGGCAAGCCCCGGAGGTGATCGAGGGCGCCGACTATGTGGAAGAGGCTGATCTGGTGATCAAGGCGCTGGGCTTTGAGCCCGAAGATCTGCCCACCCTGTGGGGTCAGGCCGATCTGCCGGTCACCCGTTGGGGCACCATCAAGGCCGCGCATGTCACCGGAGCCACCGATCTCGACGGGGTCTACGCTGTAGGTGATATCGTGCGCGGAGCGTCGCTGGTGGTTTGGGCCATCAAAGACGGTCGGGATTGTGCCGAGGCCATTGTGGCGCGTTTCAACAGTGCTGTCGCGCAGGTCGCGGCAGAGTAACCGGAAAAGCCACCGCAAGGGAGCCAGTGATATGAGTGAGCTGCAGGGACAATGCATGTGCGGAGCTGTCACGGTGTCGATGACGCTGCGCGCGCAGGAAATGCGCGCCTGTCATTGCGATATGTGCCGTCGCTGGACCAGCTCGATGTTCATGACCCTTCCGGCGGCTTCTGGCTATGCCGCTTTGGGACCCGTGAAGACCTATGCCTCGTCAGACTGGGCAGAACGCGCCTTTTGCTCTGACTGTGGCTCGGCGCTTTGGTACCGGATCACGGCGCCCGGTGACATGCAGGGCCAAACCAATATGGCGGCTGGCCTTTTTGACAATGCCGACGAGACCACTCTCGATCTGGAATTTTTTATCGACAAAAAGCCCAAGGGCTATGCCTTTACTGGCGCGCAACGGCAGATGACCGAAGCGGAAGTATTTGCAGCCTTTGGCCCCTCGGAAGAAGGAGACAACCAATGACCAAACTTGATGCCGTCACATATGATGCGGACTGGGTGCGCGCTGAGGAAGCCAAGCGCAAATGGATGGCCGAAAATGGTCTCTATACCGAGGACGAAGAGCATTCCTCCTGTGGTGTTGGCCTTGTGGTCGCGGTCAATGGCAAAAGCAGCCGTAAAGTGGTTGAGGCCGGAATTAATGCGTTGAAGGCGATCTGGCACCGCGGTGCGGTCGACGCCGATGGCAAGACCGGCGATGGTGCGGGTATCCACGTGCAGATCCCGGCTCCGTTCTTTTATGATCAGATCCGCCGCACCGGCCATGAGCCACGCGAAGATCAGCTGGTGGCTGTCGGGCAGGTCTTTTTGCCGCGCACCGACTTTGGCGCGCAGGAAACCTGCCGGACCATCGTCGAGAGCGAAGTGCTGCGCATGGGCTACTACATCTACGGCTGGCGCCATGTGCCGGTTGATGTGACCTGCCTGGGCGAAAAGGCCAATGCGACCCGCCCCGAGATCGAGCAGATCCTGATTTCAAACTCCAAGGGCGTCGATGAGGAAACCTTTGAGCGCGAACTTTATGTGATCCGCCGCCGCATTGAAAAAGCTGCCGCTGCCGCTGGCATCGGCGGGCTCTACATTGCCTCGCTGTCTTGCCGCTCGATCATCTACAAGGGCATGATGTTGGCTGAACAGGTTGCGGTGTTCTACCCCGACCTGATGGACGAGCGGTTCGAGAGCGCCTTTGCGATCTATCACCAGCGCTATTCCACCAATACCTTCCCGCAGTGGTGGCTGGCACAGCCCTTCCGTATGTTGGCCCATAATGGTGAAATCAACACCCTGCGTGGCAACAAGAACTGGATGAAGAGCCACGAAATTCGCATGGCCTCCAGCACCTTTGGTGACTATGCCGAAGATATCAAACCGATCATCGCCGGTGGGTCCTCTGACTCTGCCGCGCTTGATTCGGTGTTTGAGGTTCTGGTGCGCGCTGGTCGTTCGGCGCCGATGGCCAAAACCATGCTGGTACCCGAAAGCTGGTCCAAGCAGGCGGTTGAGCTGCCGCAGGCATGGCGGGATATGTATTCCTACTGCAACTCGGTGATGGAACCCTGGGATGGCCCCGCCGCTCTGGCGATGACCGATGGCCGCTGGGTCTGCGCCGGTCTGGACCGCAATGGCCTGCGCCCGATGCGCTATGTGGTGACCGGCGATGGCCTGGTGATTGCTGGCTCTGAGGCGGGCATGGTGCCGATCGATGAGGCCACCGTGGTGGAAAAAGGCGCGCTGGGCCCCGGTCAGATGCTGGCGGTCGACATGAAAAAGGGTAAGCTGTTCCACGACACCCAGATCAAGAACAAACTGGCCGCAGCGCTGCCCTTTGGCGAATGGGTTGGCAAGATCAACGATGTGGAGCAGACTCTCTCCACCGTGACCGAGACGCCAATGTTTTCGGGCGAAGAGCTGCGCCGCCGTCAGGTGGCTGCTGGCTATACCATCGAAGAGCTGGAGCAAATTCTGTCTCCCATGGCAGAAGATGGCAAAGAGACCCTGGCCTCGATGGGCGACGACACGCCTTCGGCTGTCTTGTCCAAAATGTATCGCCCGCTCAGCCATTTCTTTCGGCAGAACTTTAGTCAGGTGACCAACCCGCCAATCGATTCGTTGCGCGAATTCCGGGTGATGTCGCTGAAGACCCGCTTTGGTAACCTGAAAAACGTGCTGGAAGAAAACAGCAGCCAGACCGAAATTGTGGTGCTGGAAAGCCCCTTTGTCGGCAATGCGCAATGGGACAAGCTGGTCACTGAATTCAACGCGCCCCTGGCCGAGATCGACTGTTCTTTTGATCCCGCTGAGGGCTCATTGAGCACGGCGCTGGTACGCATTCGCGCCGAGGCCGAAGATGCTGTGCGCTCTGGTGCGGGCCATCTGGTGCTGACCGATCAGTATTCGGATGCGAACCGTGTGGCGATGCCAATGATTCTGGCCACATCCGCTGTGCATTCGCACCTGACGCGCAAAGGTCTGCGGACCTTTAGCTCGATCAATGTGCGCTCTGCCGAATGTATTGATCCGCATTACTTTGCCGTGCTCATCGGCTGTGGTGCCACCGTGGTGAACGCCTATCTGGCCGAAGATTCACTGGCGGACCGGATTGAGCGTGGCTTGCTGGAGGGCACCCTCACCGAAAACGGGGCGCGCTACCGTGAAGCCATCGACCAGGGTCTGCTCAAGATCATGGCCAAGATGGGGATCTCGGTGGTCTCATCCTATCGCGGTGGTCTGAATTTTGAGGCTGTGGGCCTGAGCCGTGCCATGTGTGCGGAGTTCTTCCCGGGGATGACCAGCCGGATTTCCGGCATTGGTGTCAGCGGTATTCAGGTGAAAGCCGAGGAAATTCACGCCAAAGGCTGGAATGCGGCTGACAACATCCTGCCCATCGGCGGCTTTTACAAGGCGCGTGCCTCCGGCGAGACCCACGCCTGGGAAGCCACCTCGATGCATATGCTGCAGATGGCCTGCAACTCGGCCTCGTTTGAGATGTGGAAACGCTACTCTGCCAAGATGCAGAGCAACCCGCCGATCCATCTGCGCGACCTGCTCGACATCAAGCCTATGGGAAAATCGGTGCCTATTGAGGAAGTCGAATCGATCACCTCGATCCGCAAACGCTTTGTCACGCCGGGTATGAGCCTGGGCGCACTGTCGCCAGAGGCGCATAAGACGCTGAATGTGGCGATGAACCGGATTGGCGCCAAGTCGGATTCCGGCGAGGGCGGCGAAGATCCGGCGCATTTTGTGCCGGAACCAAATGGCGACAACCCAAGTGCCAAGATCAAGCAGGTGGCGTCGGGACGCTTTGGCGTTACTGCAGAATACCTCAACCAGTGCGAAGAGCTGGAGATCAAGGTGGCCCAGGGCGCCAAGCCGGGTGAGGGCGGCCAGTTGCCCGGCATGAAGGTCACTGACCTGATTGCCCGTCTGCGCCATTCCACCAAAGGTGTGACGCTGATTTCACCACCGCCGCACCACGATATCTATTCAATCGAAGATCTGGCGCAGCTGATCTATGATCTGAAACAGATCAACCCGCGCTGTAAGGTGACGGTGAAACTGGTTGCGGCCTCGGGTGTTGGCACAATTGCTGCAGGCGTCGCCAAGGCGAAGGCGGATGTGATCCTGATCTCGGGCCACAATGGAGGCACCGGGGCCTCGCCGGCGACCTCGATCAAATATGCCGGCCTGCCCTGGGAGATGGGCCTCACCGAGGCGCATCAGGTTCTGGCGATGAACAACCTGCGTGAACGTGTGACATTGCGCACGGATGGTGGGCTGCGCACCGGGCGCGATATTGTCATGGCCGCAATGCTGGGGGCCGAGGAATACGGCATCGGCACCGCCGCACTGATCGCGATGGGCTGTATCATGGTGCGTCAGTGCCAGTCCAACACCTGCCCCGTTGGCGTCTGTACCCAGGACGAAGCCCTGCGCGGCAAGTTCACTGGCAATGCGGACAAGGTGGTCAACCTCATCACCTTCTATGCGCAGGAAGTGCGGGAAATCCTCGCCTCTATCGGTGCGCGCAGCATGGATGAGGTGATTGGCCGGGCGGATCTGCTGGCGCAGGTCTCGCGTGGCTCGGCACATCTGGATGATCTCGACCTCAACCCGCTGTTGATCACCGTCGATGGCTCGGCCAGCATCGTCTACAACCGCGACAAAGAGCGCACTCCGGTGCCCGATACGCTGGACGCCGAGATCGTGCGCGATGCGGCGCGGTTCCTGCAGGACGGCGAAAAGATGCAGCTGTCCTATGCGGTGCAAAACACCCACCGTTCTGTGGGCACCCGTACGTCGAGCCATATCGTGCGCAACTTTGGTATGCGAAATGCCTTCCAACCGGATCACCTGACGGTGAAACTGCAGGGCTCTGCCGGGCAATCTCTGGGCGCTTTTGCAGCACCTGGGCTAAAGCTTGAGGTGTCTGGTGATGCCAATGACTATGTTGGCAAGGGCTTGTCCGGGGGCACCATCGTGGTGCGGCCACCGATGGCCTCACCGCTGAAGGCCAGTGAAAATACAATCATCGGCAATACCGTGCTGTACGGCGCCACCGATGGCTACCTTTTTGCGGCGGGCCGTGCTGGTGAACGTTTTGCTGTGCGCAACTCGGGCGCCTCGGTGGTGGTTGAGGGCTGCGGCGCCTGCGGTTGTGAGTATATGACCGGCGGTGTTGCTGTCATTCTCGGCTCGATTGGGGCAAACTTTGGTGCTGGTATGACCGGGGGCATGGCCTATCTCTATGACCCGGACGGCAAGGCGCAGACCATGATGAACATGGAAAGCCTGGTCACCTGCCCGGTCACGGTGGAGCATTGGACCACTCAGCTGAAGACCCTGATTGAGCGGCATCTGGCAGAAACCGGCAGCCGCAAGGCAGCTGAGATCCTACAGAACTGGGAACTGGAACAGGGCAACTTCTTGCAGGTCTGCCCCATCGAGATGCTGGGCAATATCAAGCATCCGCTGAGCCATGAAAAGGCGGCTGTACCGGCGGAATAAGCCGCAGCGCGTACTGTTTAAGAATTGTCCCGCAAGCTGATCGCTTGCGGGGCCTTTTTTCTTTCGCGGGTGGCTTTTTGCTCAGGCGCGCGCCGTGCGCCAGGGAGGGGCGTTTCCTTGTTTGTTCTGGGCGGGTTGCTGGCCTATAGAAGGGCATGGCAAAGGCAGCGAAGAAAACAAAAAAGAAGCAGGCAGGCCGCTCCTGGCTCAGAGAGAGCCTGAGGAAGCCACTGCGCTGGGTGCGGCGGTGGGTGCTGCGAGGGTTGCTGGTGGCCGTGGCTGCAGCGAGTTTTTTGGTGCTGCTGTTTTCCGTGGTGAACCCGCCGACCACTCATACAATCTGGAGCGAAAAGCGCAGGCTGGGCGAGATCGATCAGGAATGGGTGCCATTTGCGGATATCGCGCCGGTTCTGGCGCGCTCTGTTGTGGCGGCAGAGGATGCGCGGTTTTGCCAGCACTGGGGGATTGATGTGCAGGCTATCCGCGCGGCCATTGCCGAAGGCGGACAGCGCGGTGGCTCCACCCTGTCGCAGCAGGTGGTGAAAAATGTCTTTCTCTGGCAGGGGCGCAGCTGGGGGCGCAAAGCCCTTGAAACCCTGCTGACACCCCTGGTCGAGGCGCTGTGGAGCAAAGAGCGCATCCTGGAGGTCTATCTCAATGTGGCAGAGATGGATGAGGGGATCTTTGGGGCCGAGGCGGCTGCACGGCATTATTTTGGTGTTGGCCCGGATGAGCTGAGTGCGCGTCAGGCGGCGCTGATTGCCGCGGTTCTGCCGAACCCTAAGCAACGCTCAGCGGCCCGCCCAAGCAAGGCCGTCAGTCGGCGTGCGGTGAGAATTCAGGACGGAGCGGCTACCATTCGCGCAGATGGGCGGGCAGCCTGTTTCGAGGATTGAAGTTTTGCTGCGTACAGGGCATTGCTTGGTTTGATCCCCGGCGCTTGATTTGGAGTTACACAAAGGCCCATGGCACGTCTTTATCATGTCCCCCTTTCCCCCTTTTGCCGGAAGGTCCGTCTGTCGCTGGCGGAAAAGAAAATCGAAGTCGAGCTGATCGAGGAACGCTATTGGGAGGCGGACCCGGATTTTCTGCGTCGCAACCCGGCAGCCAAGATTCCGGTGATCCGGCTGGATGGCAAGATGATGTCCGAAAGCGCCGCCATCTGCGAATATCTCGAAGAAACCCGCCCCACGCCTTCGTTGATGCCAAGCGATCCCGATGGCCGCTATGAAGTGCGCCGCATTGTCAGCTGGTTCGACGACAAATTTCACGCCGAGGTGACGTCAAAGCTGCTGTATGAGCGGGTCAATAAAAAGGTCACGGGCGAGGGCTATCCCGATAGCAAGAACGTCAAGGCCGGCGCCCGCGCGATCAAGTACCACCTTGATTACATGGCCTGGCTACTGGATCACCGCCGTTGGCTTGCGGGCGATCAGATGAGCCTGGCAGATTTTGCCGCCGCTGCGCATCTGTCCTCGCTTGATTATATTTCTGACGTGGACTGGAACCGTTCTGCCGTGGTCAAGGATTGGTATGCCAAGATCAAATCACGGCCGGCGTTCCGCTCTATCCTGGCAGACCAGATTTCCGGATTCCGCCCACCCGCGCATTACGCCGACCTCGATTTCTGATTCCCTGACCTGCGGCAAAGAGAGGCTCTGAGATGACAGCTGACCTCAAAGACAGGCTGGTGGCGCAGGCCCTGGCGGAGGGTTTTGTGTCCTGCAAGGTCTGTCGCCCGGGCGATGTGCCAGAGGTCCCCGGCCGGCTGCAGCAGTTCCTCGAAAAAGGCTATCACGGTCAGATGGGCTGGATGGCGGAGCGCAGCCATTGGCGCGGCGATCCCGGCGTGTTGTGGCCCGAGGCGCGCTCGGTCATCATGCTGGCAGAAAGTTACACCCCCGAGGAAGACCCGATGGCTGTTGTGGCCTGGCCGGATCGCGGTGCCGTCTCGGTTTATGCCCGCAACAAAGACTATCATGATCTGGTCAAGAAGCGTTTGAAGCGGCTGGCGCGCTGGCTGATCGACGAGGCGAAAAAGCAGGATGAGACGGCGCAAGTAAAGGTTTTTGTCGACACAGCGCCGGTGCCGGAAAAGCCCCTGGGCCAGGCGGCGGGACTGGGATGGCAGGGTAAGCACACCAATCTGGTGAGCCGGGATTGGGGTAATTGGGCCTTTTTAGGCTCTGTTTTTACCACGCTGGAGCTGCCGGTTGATGGGGCTGAGCCAGATCGGTGCGGCTCTTGCAGTTCTTGCCTTACGGCCTGTCCGACCGAGGCCTTTACCGCGCCCTATCAGATGGATGCGCGCCGCTGCATTTCTTATCTGACGATTGAGCACAAAGGCCCGGTTGAGGAAGAGCTGCGCGGCAAGCTGGGCAATCGGATCTACGGCTGTGACGACTGCCTGTCTGCCTGCCCCTGGAACAAGTTCGCGGTTGCCGCAAGCGATCTGCGTTACGCGGCGCGGGCAGAACTTCAGGCGCCAAAACTGGCCGAACTGGCTGTGCTGGATGACGCCGGATTTCGCGCTTTCTTTTCGGGCTCACCTATTAAACGGATCGGGCGGGACCGGTTTGTACGCAATGTGCTCTATGCCATAGGCAACTCAAACCTGCCTGAATTGCGCAGCGTGGCCGCAGGATTGGCCAATGATTCTGACCCAACGGTGGCCGATGCGGCAGAGTGGGCGGTTCGGCGGCTTTCGTGACGCAAACAGGATGGACGCGTCTGAAATAGGCGTTAGACCTGTGCGGCGAATAGACTGGAGATCGTGACATGGCGCTGTTGCTGGGTGTTGATACGGGCGGAACCTATACGGATGCGGTGCTGATCCGCGACGAAAAAGAGGTGATCGCCACGGCGAAATCTCTGACCACCCGCGCCGATCTGGCCATTGGCGTTGGCGGCGCCATTCGTGCTGTTCTGGCGCAGTCTGGCTGCGCTGCATCCGAGGTCTCGATGGCGGCACTTTCGACCACCTTGGCCACCAATGCGCTTGTCGAGGGGCAGGGGGGCCGCGTTGCTCTGATTTATATTGGCTTTGGTGAGAGTGACCTTGACCGTCACGGGCTAAAAGACGCGTTGAAGGGCGATCCCGCTTTGGTACTGGCAGGCGGCCACAACCACGCCGGAGGAGAGGCGCAGCCGCTGGATGTCGACGCGCTAAGGGCCTTTTTAGAGACACATATGCTGGGCGTTTCCGGCTTTGCAGTGGCCTCGGTCTTTGCCACCCGCAATCCGGCCCATGAGGTGGAGGCAGCCCGGATCATTGCCGAGATGACCCGGGCGCCGGTGACCTGTTCGCATCAGTTGTCTGCAAAGCTGAATGGCCCCAAACGCGCGGTGACGGCTGTGTTGAATGCGCGGTTGATTGGGATGATTGATCGGCTGATCGGGCGGGCACAGGACACTCTGGTGGATCTTGGCGTGACGGCTCCGATGATGGTGGTGCGCGGTGATGGCGCCCTGATGTCTGCTGAACAGGCGCGCGCCCGGCCAATTGAAACCATCCTGAGCGGCCCAGCGGCCTCGATCGTGGGGGCGCGCTGGATGACGGGGGTGGGAAATGCGCTGGTGAGCGACATTGGAGGCACCACCACGGATGTGGCGCTGATCCGCAATGGCAAGCCGGCCATTGATCCCGCAGGCGCGCGGGTTGGCCCATTCCGCACGATGGTCGAGGCGGTAGCGATGCGGACCACCGGTCTGGGCGGCGACAGCCAGGTGCATCTGCAAACCAATGGTCTGCAGGGGGG
The DNA here is from genome assembly GCA_034111985.1 of Pseudophaeobacter sp. Taxonomy (GTDB): domain Bacteria; phylum Pseudomonadota; class Alphaproteobacteria; order Rhodobacterales; family Rhodobacteraceae; genus Pseudophaeobacter. The sequence continues at coordinate 2,317 of JAWUWF010000030.1, read as the reverse complement.
CGTGACGCTGGGGCCGCGTCGGGTGGTGCCCGTCTCGTTGATGGCGTCCGAGGCACCCGAGGTGGTGCACGCAGCACTGGACAAGCAGCTTAACGCGCCGGTGGTAGGAGAATACGACGGTCGGTTCGTACGGGCCGTTATTGGCCTGCCGACTGCCGGCCTTGGTGAGCGTGAGTTCGCGCTGTTAGGTCGGATCGGCACCGAGGTGCATCCGCTGGGCGCGATTCTGCGCACCCGGATGGAGCAAGGCGCGCTCAGCCGCTTGGTGGATCGGGGTTTGGTGCAGGTCGCGGGCATAACGCCGTCGGATGCCAGCCATGTGCTGGGCCGGGTTGCGGTCTGGGATAGGGCGGCGGCTGAAAAGGCGCTGACGCTGTTTGCCCGCCGCCGGGTTGGCAGCGGCGACTGTCTGGCGCCGGATGCGCAGGTGCTGGCGCAGATGATTGTGGACCAACTGACGGAACAGACAGTTTTGACCTTGTTAGAGAGTGCTTTTTCCGAAGAGGACAGCGATTTTGGCCTGCCCGCCGAAGAGTTGGCCCGTCATGTTTTGATGCAAAAAGGACTGTCCTCGCATCGGGGTATTCTGGCCTTTGAGGCCTCGATGAATATTGATGTGGTGGGCCTTGGCGCCTCTGCCCCCAGCTATTACCCAGCGGTTGGGGAGCGGTTGAAATGTCGGATGCTTTTGCCGGAACACGCAGGTGTTGCCAATGCCATCGGTGCCGTTGTCGGACGTATCACCATGCGGCGCAGCGGCAGTGTGACTTCTCCGGCCGAGGGCAAGTTCCGGGTGCATCTGGACAGCGGCCCGCAGGATTTTGCGGCTTCGCAAGAGGCTTTGCAGATGCTTGAGCAGGTTCTGGCACAACAGGCGCGCGCCGATGCACAATCGGCTGGGGCTGAGGACATCCACATTCATGTGAGCCGGGATATTCGCACCGCCGAAGTTGAGGCGCGTGAGGTTTTTGTCGAGGCCATGCTGACGGTTGAGGCCAGTGGTCGCCCGCGTGTCGCCAGAGATTGAGCCACCCACAGGGGACAAAAGGCCCGCTTCTGAGTGAGGCGGGCCAGTCGTAAACTGAAGGGCGAAATGAGGCGCTAACGCAGGTTATTCTGCTGCTTCACTGCGTTTGGGCAGCACCCAGTCCGGCCGCGCAAAATGGCAGGTGTAGCCGTTTGGCTGGCGCTCAAGATAATCCTGATGCTCGGGTTCGGCCTCCCAGAACGCGCTGACGGGCTCGACCTCGGTCACCACCTTACCGGGCCACAAGCCGCAGGCTTCGACATCGGCGATGGTTTCCAGCGCCAAAGATTTCTGGTCTTCATCGACATAGTAGATGGCAGACCGGTAGCTCATGCCCCGATCATTGCCCTGGCGGTTTTCGGTGGTGGGGTCGTGGATCTGAAAGAAGAATTCCAGCAGCGCGCGATAGGATGTCTGGCTGGGGTCAAACGTGATTTCGATCCCTTCGGCGTGGCTGCCGTGGTTTTTGTAGGTGGCATGGGCCACATCACCGCCGGTATAGCCGACACGGGTGCTCAACACGCCTTTGCGCTTGCGGATCAGATCCTGCATGCCCCAAAAGCAGCCCCCGGCGAGAACAGCGCGTTCGCTCATGATCGTTCCTCCACTTGGTTGATATAATCTGCGTAGCCTTCGGCCTCCATCTCAGCCAGCGGCACAAACCGCAGAGAGGCGGAATTGATGCAATAGCGCAAGCCGCCATGCTCTACAGGTCCATCGGGGAAGACGTGGCCCAGATGGCTGTCGCCATGGGTCGAGCGCACCTCGGTGCGGATCATGCCCAGGTCCCGGTCTTCCAGCTCGCTTACATAGGCGGGCTCGATCGGTTTGGTAAAGCTGGGCCAGCCACAGCCTGATTCGTATTTATCGCCTGAGGCAAACAGCGGCTCTCCCGAGACGATATCCACATAGATGCCGACCTCTTTATTCGAAAGCAACTTGCCAGTGCCCGGGCGTTCGGTGCCGGAGTTCTGCGTGACGTAGAATTCTTCTTCCGACAGGGCAGCAATGGCCGCGGCGTCTTTGGTATATTTGATCATGCTAGTCTCCCTCTTTTCGCGATCATTATCTGCAGATCGCTCTGTTCGCTATTGTGCCAAAGATGGGTGGTCGCGCAGAAAATGCAAATGGCATTTCACGTGGCTCGCGTATCTTTGTGGCGACTTGCCCTTTGCAGCAGCCCTATGTTGGTGATGTGTCGGTGCTGGAGGGCGCGGGCTGTTTTGGCATGGATTGACGTGACAGTTGCACCGCCAGAATGCCCAGGGTGACAATCGCCACGCCCAGCAG
>JAWUWF010000029.1:0-28515 GCA_034111985.1 Pseudophaeobacter sp. | reverse complement strand
GCCGCGTAAGCGGCGCTGGGCCCAACGGGAGGAGAGCCCGTAGGGCGCGACCGACGGGCGGGAGCACGCCGTCTCAGACTCGGTCTCCAGCCCACCCCCAACTCTGTTTCCCTCTCAGTCTTCCGGCGTCACGTGTAGCGCAAATTGCTCCAGTCCTGCGGATTGGGCCTCAATGCTGCGATAGCTTTCGCGCACACCCGCGTCGCTTAGATCGCGAGATACAGTCAGCAGTGTGTTGGCAGTATGTTCGGCGCAGATCTCTTGCATCTGTCGCAGCTCTTCACTGGCAACAGGGCGCGCGGCGTCAAGATCCGGGGCGCCATAGACGGAGACAAAATGCTGCGCCAGCAGATCCGTGAGGCGGGTCAGTTCGGCCTCTTCAATCTTGGTCACGGCAACAAAAGTCACCCGCCCTGTGGTCTCCAGCCCCAACCAGCCATTGGCAAAGGCCTGGCGTTGCTTGCCCGTGAGGTCGGCCTCGCACCAGTTGGAAAACTCAAACCCGCCTGAAATGCACCATTCCCCGGTGCGCGCCGGGTTGGCAAAGACGTTCTGATCGCTCTCGTCGAAATGGATGGCGCGGGCCAGCTGCATCAAAGGGTCTCCAATCGTGTGGTCAGGGGTATGAGGTGGGTGGTGTCCTGGTCGCGCAGGAGCATGCCAAAGTCCTCGTCGACCCCGAGGAAGGTTCCTGTGGCCCCATGCCATGCGCCGTCTTCGCCAAGGCCGTGGGCCAGGCCGCGCCATTCAGCATGCAGAGGTTCCAGGCCATCTTCTTCCCAGCGGGATATCCAGTGCAGCGTGTGTCGCGCCCAGCTCTCCAACAGCGCCGGGGCCTTCACATCAGCGCAGCCTTCGGCATAAAGCGCCGTCTCATCAGGGGTTTCGCCGCCATCATCGCTTGCGGGCCAAAGCGGCAATTGCAGCCCCACCACTAGCCAGTCGGGCACTTCATTGGGATCGGTGGTGCTGGCGGCAACCCGCAAGGTACCGCAACGCGCGCCGTTGATGCGCAGCCCGCCGCCCCATTCCAGATGCACTGCCACCTCGGGCGGGGCCAGCGCGCCCAGGGCATTCTGCAGACCGATCCCACAGGTGGGCAGCATGGCCATGGCCTTGCTCAGGGGCACTTCGGGGGCAAAAACCAGTGCTGCACGCAGGTAATCCGGGGCCAGGTTGTGAACAACCAACCCCGCATCGCAGCCCAGAACGGCCCGCTGGCAGGCGGTCTCAAAAGGATCCTCCTGTCCGGTCACAGCAAGGCCGGACATCAATGGGGGAAAGGCCGGATCGCTCATGCAGCGCCCCGCTCTACCAGTGCTTTTGCCACGTCCAGAAAGGCCTTGGCCTGGGCGCTGTCTGGTTTGGCGGCCACAATCGGCACGCCACTGTCGGCCGCCAGACGTATATCCAGATGCAGCGGAATTTCCGCCAGCAAGGGCACGTTGAGCTTATTGGCTTCTGCTGCAACGCCGCCATGGCCAAACACATGTTCCTCATGACCGCAGTTCGAGCAGATATGGGTGGACATGTTTTCAATCATGCCAATGATCGGCACGTTGAGCTTGTTGAACATGTCGATGCCTTTACGTGCATCAATCAGAGCCACATCCTGCGGTGTTGAGACGATCACCGCGCCATCCACATGGGCTTTTTGCGCCAGGGTCATCTGCACATCGCCAGTGCCGGGCGGCAGATCAACGATCAAGACATCCAAGGCGCCCCATTGCACCTGCATCAGCATCTGCTGCAGCGCGCCCATCAGCATGGGACCACGCCAGACCACAGCCTGATCGTCATTGGTCATCAGCCCAATCGACATCATGGTCACACCGTGATTGCGCAGCGGCAGGATGGTCTTGCCATCTGGGCTGGCCGGACGCCCTGAAACGCCCAGCATGCGCGGCTGCGAGGGGCCATAGACGTCGGCGTCCAACAGCCCGACACGTCGACCCTGGGCTGCCAGCGCACAGGCCAGATTGGCGGAAACGGTAGATTTCCCCACGCCGCCCTTGCCAGAGGCAACCGCCAGAATACGATCCACGCCTGGGATCTTTTGTGGGCCTTGAGCGGTTGCGGGTTTGCTAGCCTTCAAATCCGGTGGCGGGGCCTTGGCGGAATGCCCGGTCAGCATGGCCGAGACTTTGTCGACACCGTCCAGCCCTGTGACCACAGCCTCGGCCTGATCGCGCAGCGGCGCATAGATATCTGATTTGGCAGGGTCGATCTCGAGCACAAAAAGCACGGATCCCCCTTCAATATTCAAGCCACGCACGATGCCTGCGGCAACGATGTCCTGACCGCTGATGGGGTCAGAAATGTTCTTAAGGGCCGCGAGGACGGTTTCTCGGGTGATTGACACGCGGGTCTTGCTCCTTTGCTGGGGCCCGTCTAGGCGGGCTCTGGGCGGAGAGAGAAGCTACCTTGCGAGCTGCTGTCTCTCCCGGTTAATATTTATCTATCTGACTTGCAGCTTTGGTGCATCTGCCAACTGCTCTGACGATGGAAATCACCTGGGAAATCACTTGGGAACTTACCTGGGAAATGGCATGGTACCTTTGGTCAGGCCTTTTTGGTGCAGGCAGAGGCTGCAGGCATCTGTGGGTTTCAGTGGTCCCGCCGTTTGCTGAGATAGTCCTCTGTGGTGCGGACCTGCGGGCGCTCGGCGCCGGCAAGCGGGCTGTCTTTCTGGTGGAACTGGACCTGAACCCGGCAATTGTCACACATCTGGATCATCCGGGCCATCTCGGGGCGGGCGAACATTGCGTGCTTACCTGCCAGTTTTTCGGTGATCTTCTCGATGGTGGATTTTACACCAAACAGGGCGCCGCAATCGACACAGGCAAAGGGTTCTTCTTCGTGCAAAACCACCTGCGACAGGGCCTCTGGTGTGAGGTTCAGGCGTGGCTCATAGGTGATGGCATCTTCCGGGCAGGTATTGGCACAGATGCCACATTGCAGACAGGCATCTTCCTGAAACCTGAGCTGCGGCATATCCGGGTTGTCGCCCAAGGCACCCGAGGGGCAGAGCGACACACAGGACAGACACAGGGTGCAGCTGTCCTGATCGACCAGGACCGCACCATAGGGCGCCTGCTCTGGCAGCGGCAGATGCTGCGCCTCGGGGTGCAAGGCCTGGGCGGCCTGCCGGGTGATCTGGCGACGAGAGCCTTTGGGGCGGATCGGCGTCGAAACAGACGCTGGGGCGACGACATCATACAGGGCGTCACTCAGCGCGTCGGGATCCTCAAGATCCAGTAGCCGGGCGCGGCCCGCGCCGCCAATAGCCTGCGCCAACTCCAGTTCGCCCTGTTGTACATCCCGGTCTATCCCGCGGCTAAGCAGCAGGGAGACATCGGCAAATCCGGCAGCCAGAGCGGCCAGAATCTCGGCATGGCCAAAGGCGTTGAGTGCGTCGACCTCAATCGGGATCACATCGGCAGGCAGGCCACGGCCAAAGCGCGCCGCAAGGCGGATCATTTCGCTGCCGTGGTCATTCACCACCAACAGACGCGGCGCCTGGCCACCGGCCTCAAGATAGGCTTTGGCGAGGGTCTGGACGCGGCTGAATTGCGCCTCGGTTGGCGGTGCGTCATAGGTGATCGCCCCCGAGGGACACAGCGCCGCACAGGCGCCACAACCGGCACAGACCATCGGGTCAATAGTGACATGATCTCCTGCGGAGATGATTGCCGAGGTCGGGCAATGGTCGAGGCATTTGCTGCAGCCCTTTTGGCTGGCCCGCGAATGCGCACAAAGCAAAGGTTCGTGCCGCAGGTAGAGCGGTTTTTCAAAGGTCCCAACCATCTGGCTGGCGGTGAGGATCGCGTCGGCCACGGCCTGCGGGTTTTTGGGGTCGGCGCGCAGATAGCCTTCGCGCTTTTCCGGGGCCGGAAACAGCGGGGTGGTGCCCCTGAGATCGAGAATAATGTCGCAGCCCGACACACCTCCATCCTGTGGCGGCGACCAGGACCACTGCCGTCCGGTGGTGTCGAGCTGCTGCAGCGCGTCGAAATTGACCTTAAACTGCCCCAGCGCGCCCTTTGCCTGCCGCAACCGGCCATGGATGACGTCAAATCCGCGACCCATCGCTATATCCGTGGGGGGCTCTTGCGCGCCGCTGCCGTCCAGCAAAACTGTGACGCCAAGAGAATCCTGCAGCCGCTCAGCCGCGGCCAGGCTGAGCTCGGGTGGGCCGAGAATCAGGCACAACCCTTCTGATGTGACATCCATAGATTTACCCAGAGGCAGATCCAAAGCGGCTTCAGCCACCAAGGCGGACATTTTGGGTACCAAATCACCGCTATCCGTGGTCCACCCGGCCCGATCCCGCAGGTCGAGGCAGGCCGGCTCTGGGGCGTCGATTTCGGCCGCCAAAGAGGCAAAGAATCTTTTTTCCTGAGCACAGCAAATCACTGCCTCTCCGGTGGAAATTGCGGCTGCAGCGGCCTCCATCTGGCTGCTGCAAAGCGCTGTGTGAACGGGGCTGCAGTCAAAACCAGTCACCTTGGAAAGGGCCTTGGGGTCCAGGGCTTGCGTCCCTGAACAATCACATAAAATCAACTGCTTGGCCATGATGTTCCTTGCGTATTTCTGGGTGAAACTCGGTCTGCATCACCGCCTGCTGGGAGGTCAGACTAGGCTTGTTTTGTGGCTCAGGTAAACCGGTTTGAACAGGCCAAACGGCAAGAGGGCGACAGAATCAGGTCAGGGTGATTCGGAAAACAGGTCGCCGTTTCGTTTCCTGAGTTTTTTTGTCGAATTGGACAATTCGTCCACCGCCTGCCCAAGAGGGGGATGGGGTGCCCCAATTTGTCCCGGTCTGGTTGTTTTCGACAAGGTAGCGCAAAACGTTCTTTCGTTACGTCAGCGGCCTGCGCACTCTGAACCTCAACGATACTCCGGCGTTCTGCGATCGGATTTCGGGACATGACCGGGGGGGAATAAATATGGACGTCGTGACAGGGTGAGCCAAAGCGCACAGAAAATTGATGTAATGCCGGTTGGGGTGGTTATACGCCGCAGCCCGGGTGTAACGCGGTGGGCCAAATGGAACTGGACCGTGTCGGGGCTTTTGCCTGCGGCGCAGCCAGCGGACTGGCGGCTTTTACGTTGTGAGGACGGTGTGAGCGAGTATCACGCCGCCACTTTGCCGTTGGAGCTGCACCGCGCCGAGGCCGAGGCCTATATGCAGGCGCTCACCACCAATCCGCCCTGTCTCTATGTGATCCTGCGCGACAGCGACGAGGGGGAATTCCCTCTGGAGGTCACGCTGATCACCGCCTCGCCGTTTGAGGCGCAGGACTATGCCGACAGTGGCGAAGAGCTGGTTGAGAAGGTCGCGATGCCGACGGGTCTGGTGGCCTGGCTGCGCGAGTTCACTCTGGCGCATTTCCACGAGGAAGAATTCAAGAAGCGTCGGCGCGACAAAAAAGATATCGGCGGCAGTGAGGATGGCATTGGCGATCCGCGCATTGCGCAGCTTACGGATGTATACCGCTCGCCAGCCCTGGCCAAAAAAGGCCGGTTGCAATGAGCGAGCGTGATTTCTGGTCCCGCCGTCAGGCCGCCGTCGAGGCCGAGGCTGTCGCTGAGCAGCGCGCCCTGGCTGAGCGCGACGCGGATCTGCGCGACGCCGAGGTCGCAGAGCAAAGCGACGGCGAGATTTTGGCTGCGCTGGAATTGCCAGAGCCGGAGAGCCTGGTTGAAGGCGATGATTTCAAGGTTTTCCTCACCGATCAGGTCCCGGCCCGCATCAAAACCCGTGCCCTGCGGCATCTGTGGCGGGCCAATCCTGTGCTTGCCTGTGTTGACGGTCTGGTGGACTATGGTGAGGATTTCACCGATGCCGCCTGTGTGATCGAAGGCATGCAGACCGCCTATCAGGTCGGCAAGGGCATGACCAAGCACGTCGAAGAGATGGCCCGGCAAGGCAAGCTGGAGAGCGAGGCGCCAGAGACTGCGGACGAGGAAGCCGATAGCCTGAAGGCTGGTGACGTTGAGACTGACACCGCGCCACAGGATGCGACAAGCGCTGACCAGATGGCTGACGTCGTATCGGACACTCAGGGGGATACCCAGATGGACAGTGCGGCGCAGACCTTGCTGGTCGCGGAGCATGATACCCCAGCATTGGTCCCTGCCTATGTCGCAGAAATACCTGAGATCACCGAAGATTTTGCCACCGCAGCCCCCCGACGCATGCGCTTTTCTTTTGAAGGGGCGCAGGGATGAGCATCAACGAGAGCACCCGCAAGGAGCCCACCATGACGAGCACCAACGTAGAAATAACCCCTGAGGCAGCTGTGCGACCTGCGCCGATCGGGGCTGAAGATCAGATGCGGGCAGATCTTTATAACTACCTCGGGGTGATGCTGGCCGCGCCGCCCGATATGATGCTGTTGCAGCAGACAGCCGGTCTGGCAGGCGACGACAGTGACCTAGGCGGCGCGATCAATGCGCTGGCAAAGCTGGCACAACACAGCAAACCGGCCTCGGCAGAGCGCGAATTCAACAAGCTCTTTATCGGCCTTGGTCGCGGTGAGCTGCTGCCCTATGCCAGCTACTACCTGACCGGGTTTCTCAATGAAAAGCCACTGGCGCAGCTGCGTCAGGACATGGCTGTTGAGGGGCTGACCCGGGCGCCGAATTCTTATGAGCCCGAAGACAATATCGCCTCGCTGATGGAGATGATGGGCGCGATGATTGTTGGCCGTTTTGGCTCTGCTGCCGATGTCGCGCGGCAAAAGACCTTTTTCAACAAACATATCGGCCCCTGGGCCGGGCATTTCTTTTCGGATCTCGAAGGCGCCAAGGCCTCGGTTCTCTATGCTGCTCTCGGCGCGGTCGGGCGGCAGTTTATGGCGATCGAAGCCGAAGGTTTTCGGATGAGCGCGGAGTAATCCGCATAAGGGCGTGGTCCCGCGAGGGACGCGCTGCAACCCAGTGAAACAGGACCCGGCCCATGCCGGGAGGAGGAGTTCACATGAGCAAGAAAGATGAGGGGGCCAAAAGCCGCCGCGACTTTCTGAAACTGGCGGCGACTACGGCACCGCTGGCTGCGGTGGCGGTTGCCACCAGTGGAACAGAGGCTGCGGCCGCTGAACCCGATCTGGCATCCGATACGATGCAAGATACCGCGCATACCCGCGCCTATTACGAAAGCACCCGGTTCTAATCAGCACCGGAGGCAAATAACGACCCTTCATTGACCACAGGCAACTGGTTGCGAGACGCCCGACCGCCATGTGGTTTTCCATGAACCAAGCGCGTCCTCTTATTTTTGGGGGCTAGCAAGGGAGGTTTACATGCTTAGGAAAAAGACCAACGGGGTTGCGAGACGCCCCCAGCGGAGCTCGATCCTCAATAACGTCGCGGAACATTCCGTTGACCGCCGCACATTCTTACGCGGCTCTGGCTTGGCCATTGGCGGCCTGGCGGCCATCAGCGCCACCGGCGGATCTGTCACCCAGGCCAATGCGGCCACGGCAGCGGCCGGCGCGGTTGAGACCATCAAATCCATCTGCACCCACTGTTCTGTTGGCTGTACCGTTGTTGCCGAAGTGCAAAACGGCGTCTGGACCGGGCAAGAGCCTGGCTGGGACAGTCCCTTTAACCTGGGTGCGCATTGCGCCAAGGGAGCCTCGGTGCGGGAACACGCCCATGGCGAGCGCCGCCTGAAGTACCCGATGAAAAAAGAGGGTGGAGAGTGGAAGCGCATCAGCTGGGAGCAGGCGATCGACGAGATCGGCGGCGGCATGATGGATATCCGCGAAGAAAGCGGCCCGGACAGCGTTTACTGGCTCGGCTCTGCCAAGCACAACAACGAACAGGCCTATCTGTTCCGCAAATTTGCCGCCTATTGGGGCACCAATAACGTCGACCACCAGGCGCGGATTTGTCACTCTACCACCGTTGCGGGCGTTGCAAACACATGGGGCTACGGCGCCATGACCAACTCCTACAATGACATGCACAACTCCAAATCGATCTTCATCATCGGTGGCAACCCGGCCGAGGCACACCCTGTCTCGCTGTTGCACCTGTTGAAGGCCAAGGAGCAGAATAACGCGCCGGTGATCGTGTGTGATCCGCGCTTTACCCGTACGGCGGCCCATGCGGACGAATATGTCCGCTTCCGTCCCGGCACCGATGTGGCGCTGGTCTGGGGTATTTTGTGGCATATATTTGAGAACGGCTGGGAGGATGGCGAATTCATCCGCACCCGTGTCTGGGGTATGGAGCAGATCCGTGACGAGGTTTCCAAATGGAACCCCGAAGAGGTCGAACGCGTCACTGGTGCTCCGGGTGAGCAGCTGCGCCGTGTAGCCCGTACCCTGGCCAACAACCGTCCCGGCACCGTGATCTGGTGTATGGGTGGTACCCAGCACACCACGGGGAACAACAACACCCGTGCCTATTGCATCCTGCAGCTGGCGCTGGGCAACATGGGCGCCTCCGGTGGCGGCACCAATATTTTCCGTGGCCACGACAACGTACAGGGCGCCACCGATCTGGGCGTGCTGTCGCATACGCTGCCCGGCTATTATGGCCTGTCCAAAGGCGCCTGGGGCCATTGGGCGCGGGTCTGGGAAGAAGATCCCGACTGGCTGGCAAATCAGTTCGATATGCTGAAAGGCGCGGACGGCAAAGACAAGAGCCTGCAAAACCTGTCGGGTATCCCGGTCAGCCGTTGGATTGATGGTATCCTTGAAGACAAGGAAAACATGGATCAGCCCAACAATGTGCGGGCCATGGTTCTGTGGGGGCATGCGCCCAACTCTCAGACCCGGATGACGGAAATGAAAACGGCGATGGAGCAGCTGGATATGCTGGTCGTGATCGACCCCTATCCGACGGTTTCTGCTGTTTTGCATGATCGCACTGATGGCGTCTATCTGCTGCCGGCCTGTACCCAGTTTGAAACCCGTGGCTCTGTCACGGCGTCGAACCGGTCTCTCCAGTGGCGGGATCGCGTGGTTGAGCCGCTGTTTGAGAGCCTGCCGGATGAGGTCATCATGGCCAAGTTCGCCAACAAGTTCGGCTGGAGCGATCGTCTGTTCCGCAATATCGAGATGGACGATGCTGAAACGCCCAACGTGGAAAGCATCACCCGTGAGCTGAACAAGGGCCTCTGGACCATTGGCTATACCGGTCAAAGCCCGGAGCGGCTGAAACTGCATATGGCCAATCAGCATACCTTTGACCGCACAACGCTGCGGGCTGTGGGTGGTCCAGCTGATGGCGACTACTACGGTCTGCCATGGCCCTGCTGGGGCACGCCTGAGATGAACCATCCCGGCACGCCGAACCTCTATGATATGTCCAAGCCGGTCTCTGAGGGTGGTCTCACCTTCCGCGCCCGTTTTGGCGTAGAGCGTGATGGCGACAATCTGCTGGCCGAAGGGGTCTACAGCAAGAATTCGGAAATCCAGGACGGATACCCGGAATTCACCATGCAGATGCTGATGGATCTTGGCTGGGATGGCGATCTGACTGACGAAGAACGCGCCTCTATCGAGGCCGTGGCTGGTCCCAAGACCAACTGGAAGACCGACCTCTCGGGCGGTATCCAGCGGGTGGCGATCAAACATGAATGCGCGCCCTTCGGAAATGCCAAGGCCCGTGCTGTGGTCTGGACCTTCCCGGATCCGGTGCCCATTCACCGCGAGCCACTCTATACCAACCGGCGTGATCTGGTTGAGGACTACCCAACATACGAGGATCGTCAGTCCTACCGACTGCCAACCCTCTATGCCTCGATCCAGAAAAACGATGTCTCTAAGGACTATCCGATCATCCTCACCTCCGGGCGACTGGTGGAATATGAGGGCGGCGGTGAAGAGACGCGGTCGAACCCCTGGCTGGCAGAATTGCAGCAAGACATGTTTGTCGAGATCAACACGCGCGACGCGAATAATCTGGGCGTGCGGGACGGCGAACAGTGCTGGGTCGAAGGCCCCGAGGGCGGCAAGGTCAAGGTTATGGCCATGGTCACCGAACGGGTGGGCGCAGGCGTTGCCTTTATGCCCTTCCACTTTGGCGGACATTATCAAGGCAAGGATCTGAGGGATAAATATCCAGAAGGTGCAGCACCCTACGTCTTGGGCGAAAGCGCCAACGTGGCCTTTACCTATGGCTATGACAGCGTCACTCAAATGCAAGAGAGCAAATGCACTCTTTGCAAAATCACTGCAGCATAAGGAGAGAGAAACATGGCAAGAGCAAAGTTCCTCTGCGACGCCGAACGCTGCATTGAATGCAACGCCTGTGTAACCGCTTGTAAGAACGAGCACGAAGTCCCCTGGGGCATCAACCGGCGCCGGGTTGTCACCATCAATGATGGCAAACCCGGTGAACGGTCGATCTCGGTCGCCTGTATGCATTGTTCCGATGCACCCTGCATGGCCGTTTGTCCGGTGGATTGCTTCTATCAGACCGACGACGGTGTGGTGCTGCATTCCAAAGACCTCTGCATTGGCTGTGGCTATTGCTTTTACGCCTGCCCCTTTGGTGCGCCGCAATACCCACAGGCGGGCAGCTTTGGCAGCCGTGGCAAGATGGACAAATGCACCTTCTGCGCCGGTGGCCCTGAGGAGAACCACTCCAATGCGGAGTTCTCCAAATATGGCCGCAACCGGATCGCCGAAGGCAAGCTGCCGATCTGCGCCGAGATGTGCTCCACCAAGGCGCTTTTGGCGGGCGATGGCGACATGGTCTCTGCTGTCTACCGCGAGCGCGTGGTGGCACGGGGCTTTGGCTCCGGCGCCTGGGGCTGGGGCACAGCCTATGAGCAAAAGGGCGGCTAAACGCCTCTGAGTGTTCACATGAAACGGGGATGGCCTGCGATATGCGGGCCGTCTCCGAACTGGTATCTCAAATTCCCGACCTGCAAAGGAGTGTAGCCCATGCTGCGCCTGGTATTTGCCTTTTTCGTGCAGCTGATGCTGTGTTTCTCTTTGCTGCCTGGCTTGGCTGTTGCGCAGGACGCCGGTGCGGGCGTGGAGATCGACCGCAGTGCGACGGGCGGTGCACAAAATCTGAATGACATTCTGGCACGGCAACGCGGCCAGGCACTGGATGACCGTTTTCGCAGCGACAATACAGGCAACCCGGATGCGGCAGCAGCGATAACGCAGCAGCTGGGGACGCTGGGGGGAACCTCAGATCCTGAGCTCTGGCGCCAGTTGCGCTATGGCACGGCTGAGGTAAAGGTCTCGGCTGGCGGCGATGTTGCCAAGGTCCTGGTGCAGGATGGCGGCATGCGCTGGCTGGCCTTCCGGGACGGCCCGCTGCGCCAGTATGGCGCCTGGCTGTTGCTGGGCACTATAGCTGCATTGCTGGTGTTCTTTCTGTTGCGCGGGCGGATCAGGATTGATGGTGAGAAAACCGGGCGTACCGTGACGCGTTTCAAGGCAATTGAGCGTTTTGGCCATTGGCTGATGGCGGGGTCCTTTGTCGTGCTGGGTGTGACCGGCATCCTGTCGCTGTTTGGCAGGGTGATAATCGCGCCTTACCTTGGACGCGCGCCGAATGCGGCTATCCTGGATGTGGGTAAATGGCTACACAACGTGGTGGCCTGGGGCTTTATGGTCGGGCTGGCGATGATTATCGTCATGTGGGTGGCTCACAACATTCCCAATCGCACCGACCTGGTCTGGCTGCGCCAATTTGGCGGCATCATTGGTTCGGCGCATCCGCCGGCCAAGAAATTCAACGCCGGGCAAAAGATGATCTTCTGGTCGGTTGTTCTGTTTGGCATCTCGATTTCGGTCTCTGGCGTGTCGCTGTTGTTCCCCTACGAGCTGCCGCTGTTCGCCAAAACCTTTGCGGCTCTGAATGGGCTGGGCCTGCCCGAGCTGTTTGGCTTTGGTGCGCTTCCGGTTGAGCTGGCGCCGCAAGAGGAGATGCAGCTGGCTCAGGTCTGGCACGCGGTGCTTGGCTTTGTGCTGATGGCGATCATCATTGCGCATATCTACATTGGCTCTGTCGGCATGGAGGGCGCTTATGATGCCATGGGATCCGGTGAAGTGGATGAGGCCTGGGCGCGTCAGCACCATTCAATTTGGCTGGAAGAAGTTCAGCAAAAGCAAGCGGATGCTCCAGCAGCCGACAGGGCATCAACTCCGGCGGAATGAGGGCAAAGCTCTGAAACAGATGGCGCTGCAGGCGAAGGCCCTGATAGGCTTTGGGTCATGGTAGCTTTTCCCCTCCGGGGGCGAGGCTGTCGCGAACGTGTAATGAGAGGCAGGGCAGTGACAGAAATGACGCGGGCCGCAAACGCAGAGGACGAATATGGCGAGAGCCTGGCAGGGGCCTCAATCCTGGTGATTGATGACGAGCCTGGCATGCGCAATTTTCTGAGTAAAATTCTTGCCCCACGCTGCAAACGGGTGGAGCAGGCGGCTTCGGCGGCCGAGGCCTCGGCCATTCTGGATCAGGCGCATTTTGACCTGATTATTCTGGACAATATCATGCCGGGGAAAACCGGGTTGCAGTGGGTGCAGGAACAGCGCAGCGTCGGGCTGTATGCGGATACCATTCTGATCACCGCCTATGCGGATCTGGAGACGGCCATTCTGGCGCTGCGCACTGGAGTGGCTGATTTTGTGCTCAAACCCTTTCGGGCCAATCAGATCCTCAACTCGGTGGCACGGGCACTGGACCGCAAATATCTGCGCCGGGAAAACTACCTTTTGAAACATGAACTCTCTGCCGAAGGCAGTGCGGCCCGGGGGCGTCTGTTGGGGAAATCCCCGGCGATCTGTCAGGCACGGGATATGCTGAAACGGCTGGCTCCGCTGCCGACGCCTGTGTTGTTCACCGGCGCCAGTGGCACGGGCAAAGAGATCGCGGCGCGCACCCTGCATTCGCTGTCAGAGCGGGCGGCTCAGCCCTTTGTTGCCGTGAACTGTGCGGCGATTGCGCCCGACCGGATTGCCTATGAGTTGTTTGGTCAGATTGATGAGCAGAACCGCCGCAAGGACGGGCTGTTTCTGCATGCAGATGGCGGCACCCTGTTTCTGGATGAAGTGGCGCAGATGCCGGACCAGGTGCAGGCGGCGCTTTTGCGGGTGCTGGAAGACCAGCGCGTGCGTCCTGTAGGCGCCGAGCGCGACATTCCACTGAACCTGCGGTTCCTGTTTGCCACCAATGCAGATCTGGAACGCGCGGTTGCCGAAGGAAGATTTCGGGCAGATTTGTACCACCGCATCAATGTGGTTGAGATCAAGATGCCACCGCTGAGAGAGCGGATTGAAGACATTGTCGAGCTGGCAGCTCTTTTTATGGAGCAGTTTGCCAGTAGCCTAGGGATGGCCGCGCTGGAGCTGAACGAAGAGACGCTGCTGAAATTCTCGCGCTATGACTGGCCCGGAAATGTGCGCGAGCTGCGCAACCTGATTGAGCGTTCGGTTATTCTGGGGGAATTCCCCGAGGAGTTTGCCGGAAAGGGCGTGATTACCGGAGTGGCAGCAGTCGAATCGCTCGATCTGGTGACCCAGCGCCATATCATGCATATGCTGGACACCTGCGATGGCAACCGGGCCGAGGCCGCGCGCCGCCTCGGCGTTTCGCGCAAGACGATTGACCGGAAATGTGCCAGTTGGGAGCTTTAGGCATTTTGCACTGAGGGCGTGACCGGCCAAGGGAGTTCTCCCGCGCCCAGCCGAGGTTCTGGCAAAGCCAGACCATCGGCAATGGCCTTGGGCCCGGCGCCGTGCTGTGCACGGCGTGCACTGGTTTGCCTGCGCAGTGGGTATGATTTGTGTCTGTTAGGCTGTTAGGCCTCTGGCTCAGGCTGGGAGACGGGGCTGATTGCCTCCGGCCGGCGGCAGCCAGATCGAGAACGCGGCGCCGCCGCTTGGCTGATTGCACACCGAAATAATCCCGCCTGCGCGCTGTATCAGGGTCTGGCTGATGGATAGCCCAAGGCCGGTGCCTTCGCCCAGTTTGGTTGTGTAAAACGGATTGAAGACCGAGGCGATCTGATCAGCGGCGATGCCACAGCCGTTGTCGGCAACCGTCAGCTGGGCGCCCACCTGATCATCGCGGTCTGCGGCTTCCAGCGACAGTGTCAAAAGCCCGGCACCCTCCATCGCCTGGGCCGCGTTGAGGATGAGGTTGATCACCACCTGTTGCAGCTCACCGGGGTCGATCCGTACCGGCGGCACCGGTTGAGGCCCCTGTTCAAAGTGTTTTTCTACCCGGATGGCCTGACGGGAGATGACATGATCCACCAGCACCAGACAGTCGCTGACCAAGGGCGCGAGATCCAGGCTTTCTTCAAAAGTGCCAAACTCGGAGGGGCGGGCGAACTGGAGCAATTTGCCAACGATGGCACCGATGCGCATGACCTGATTGTCGATGAGATCCAGCTCTGTTTGCACCTCATCAGCGTCTGACCCCAGGGTCATACGGATGACGTCAACATTGCCCTGAATCACCGCCACGGGGTTGTTGATTTCATGGGCGACCCCGGCGGTGATTTCGCCAATGGAGGCGAGTTTTTCGCTCATCACCAGCTGCTTGAAGGTCTCTTCCAGTTTTTGATTGGCGGCGCGCAGCTCAATCGTGCGCCGGTCGACCCTTTCGTTCAGCTCTCCTGCCCAGTCGCGCAGCCGCTGGTCACGGTCCTGGATCTGGTCCAGCAGACTGTCGAGATGGCCTGCCACCTGTCCGATTTCATCCTGTCGCCCAACGGTGCCATTGCGGGCGGTGAGGTCGCCATGCTCAACCCGCTGCATGGTCTGGCTCATCCGTTCCAGCGGCGAGAATATCCCCTTGGCTAGCCACAAAAACAGCGGAGCAGACAGCGCCATCACCAATAGGAATACGGCGACAATGGTCCAGTAGGCCTCTCCTTTGGCGGCGGAATAGGGCGCTTCGAGAAAGCCGACATAAAGCATGCCAACCCGGGCCCCATAGCTGTCGGTTAGGGGCAGATAGCCCGAGATGTACCAGTCGTTGACCACAAAGGCGCGATCCAACCAGGTGAGGCCTTCGCCCAGAACCTTGTTGCGGACCACGGCCGACACCCGGGTGCCCAGAGCGCGGACCTCCTCAAATAGGCGCACATTGGTCGACACGCGGGTGTCCTCAAGAAACAGCGTCGCTGTGCCCTGGCGGTTCTGTTCGGCAGGGCCGCCCAGATAAACCAACGCGTTGAGGGTATCGATGAAATCGAGATTGCGGTTCAGCAGGCGCCCGCCCCGCAACACGCCGTGATGCCCAAGGGCCACCACCGGCGTCGCTGTATGCAGCATCATACCGCGATCCTCGATCTCGCGAGAGGTCGGAGCGGCGGCCTCGGTCTCGATCAGAGGGATACGGGCCTGATCCGCCAGATGTGGGGCTGCCAGGGCGAGATCCTCGGCTGTGAAGATGTCGATTTGCGAGGCGCGTTGCCCGTTTGTGGCCGCCTGAATGACTGGCCATTTGCCCAGCTGGGCGGTGAGGTCGGGCAGGGTGAGGTATTGCAGGAAATCGAGTTGCAGCTCTGCGCGCCGCGCTTTGAGGTGGGCCTCAACCGCGGCGGGGCCTGCGGTCAGCGCCCGTTGAAACGCCGTTGAGTCTGCAATGCTGCGCAGGCTTTCGGCGCTGCCGGTCTGCAGGTGGCCAAGGTATTGTTCTGCAATGCGCAGATCGCTTTCCACCTTGGCGATAAGCACCGCGTCATAGTCAGCGTTCCAGCGCGCCATTGCCAAGACCAGCAAAAGCGGCATCAGCACGGCCAGCGGCAAAAGCGCCAGCAAAAGTAATCTGAGGCGAACGGATTTCAGGCGCCTCTCTCCTTTGGCATAGACCGCGCAGGGCCCTGGCTTCTTTGGTTGGGGAGAGAGTGCCATCTTCCCCCGCTGGCATGCAAGGGGAAGTCTGGCAAAGGCTTTTACGACCCCCGGCTTTGGGGGCGAGTTTGGCCAAATAGGGTTTGCGCAGTTAAAGTACGGCGCGCATCTCAGGCGGCCAGGGTTGCCTAGATCAGGCTGCCCATGTGGCGGCCGGTGTCCAGCATCCGGTTGGAGAATCCCCATTCATTATCATACCAGCTCACCACCCGGACCAGCCCGCCGTCGGTGACCGAGGTCTGACTGGGCGCAAAGCACGAGGAATGCGGATCATGGTTGAAATCTACCGACACCATGGGGTCTTCTTCGTAGGACAAAATACCTTTGAGTGGACCCTCGGCAGCGGCCTTTATGGCGGCATTCAGGCTCTGAACGGTCACAGGTTTTTCGGGCACAAAGCTGAGATCCACCATCGAGACATTTGGCGTGGGCACCCGGATGGCAGAGCCTTCGAGGCGACCTTTGAGCTGTGGCAGCACCTCGGCTATGGCGCGGGCGGCGCCGGTTGATGTCGGCACCATCGAAAGCGCTGCCGCACGACCGCGATACAGATCGCTGTGCGGGCTGTCTTGGGTCGGCTGATCGCCGGTATAGGCGTGGATCGTGGTCATATAGCCGGTCTTGATGCCAAAGCTCTGATCCAGCACCTGCGCCAGCGGCGCCAGGCAGTTGGTGGTGCAGGAGGCATTGGAGACGATCAGATCTTCAGAGGTGAGATCCTGGTGGTTGACGCCGTAAACCACGGTGCGATCCATCTCCTTGCCGGGGGCCGAGAGCAGAACCCGTTTGGACCCATTGAGCAAATGCGCTGCCGCCGCCTCGCGGCTGGTAAAATGCCCGGTGCATTCAAAGGCGATGTCCACATCCGACCAGGGCAGGTCTTTGGGATCGCGCATCGCCGTGAGGCGAATGGTTTGACCTCCAACTGACAGGTTGCCCTCGTTCAACGCCACCGGATTTTTCAAGCGGCCATGTACGGAATCGTATTTCAGCAAATGGGCCAGGGTGGTAGGCGGGGCAAGATCGTTGATTGCCACGACTTCGATGTCCTGCTCGCCACCTTCCAGAAGGGCACGCAACACACCACGGCCAATGCGGCCAAATCCATTGATGGCGATTTTCAGGGTCATGGGGGTACTCCAGTTTGCAGCCCAGAGGGCATGAGCTGTTGTCTATTTCATGTTACCGGTAACAATTTCCTAATCGGTATCGATAACGGTGAAGAAATGCAACCCTCTATGCGACAAGATCGCCAGTGGCTCTTGCGGCGGAGGGCGAAGTACAGGACCATGCGCCCATGACCAAAAAGATGCTTCTCAAGGATGTTGCCCGGCTTGCCGGTGTCAGCGAAATGACCGCCAGCCGTGCACTGCGGAGCGCGCCGGATGTATCCAAAGCGACCCGCACCAAGGTGGAAGAAATCGCCCGCGCCCATGGCTATGTGCCCAATCGTATCGCAGGCTCGCTGTCGTCGCAGTCGGTCAATCTGGTGGCCGTCGTGGTGCCGTCGCTGAACAGTTTTGTTTTCCCTGAGGTGCTCTCGGGGATTTCGTCGGTGTTGAAGCAAAGCCCGCTAAAGCCGGTGGTCGGGATCTCTGGCTACGAGATGGACGAAGAAGAAGACGTGATCCGCGAGATGCTGAGCTGGCGGCCCTCAGGCCTGATCGTGGCCGGGCTGGAGCACAATGAAGCCACCCAACGTATGCTGACCCAGGCGGATTGTCCGGTGGTTGAGGTCATGGACGTGGATGGCACGCCGCTGCGCCACTGCGTCGGCATTTCGCATTTGCAGGCGGGGCGGGATATGGCAGCGCAGATCCTGGCCCAGGGCTACCGGCGCATTGGCTTTATCGGAACCAAGATGCCGCAGGATTTTCGCGCCCGCAAACGGTTTGACGGCTTTAGTGAAGCCCTGGCGGCGCAGGGCGTGGCGCTGGTCGACTCGCTTCACTATGCCGGCGACAGCTCTATTGCGACCGGGCGGCAGCTAACGGCAGAAATGCTCGAGCGCCACCCTGATCTCGACTGCATCTATTATTCCAGCGATGTGATGAGCGTTGGCGGCTATATGCATTGCCTGGCCACCGGGCTGTCGGTGCCACAGGATGTGGCGCTGGCCGGGTTCAACAACCTGCAGATCCTGGCAGGCCTGCCGCTGCAGCTGGCGACAACCGATGCCTGCCGTCGTCAGATTGGCGAGCGTGCAGCTGAAATCGTCCTCAAGGCGCGCGAAAGTGCCGAGGAGTTGCCCCCCATTTGCGAGACCTTGAGCCCTCGCATCAGTCTGGGCCAGTCTCTGTAGTAGCCTCCTGGAGAACGGTCTTTGGTGGCCGGATTGCAAACTAGACCTAAGATTTTAGCAAAAAAAGATCCCCCAAGGCGGGCCCTGGGAGATCTGTTTTTGACTTAACAAACCAAAGGTCTGTATCAGAGCGCGGCTTTGAACAGCTCTGTCAGATTGGCCTCTGTCAGCTCAATCGGGTTACCGCCGCAGGAGGGGTCAATCAGCGCACCTTTGACCAGCTCTGGGATTGCGGCCTCGGTCACGCCAAGCGCGGACAGCCCACGGGGGATAGCCATGCTGTCATTCAGCTCCTGCACATAGCTGCAAAAGCCGTCAAACCCGCCGGCAATGCCCAGATAGGCTGCAGCCTTGTCGAAACGGTCTGCGATCATAGATGCGTTGAACGCGAGCACCGCAGGCATACAGACCGCATTGGTGGTGCCGTGGTGGGTGTTGAAATGCGCCCCAATCGGGTGGCTCATAGCGTGGATAGCGCCAAGCCCCTTTTGAAAGCCGGTGGCCCCCATAGCCGCCGCCGACATCATCTGGGCGCGGGCCTCAAGATCTGTGCCATCGGCATAGGCGCGCGGCAGGTAATCTTTGACCAGACGCATGCCTTCTAGTGCGATGCCTTGGGACATTGGGTGATAATGCGGCGAAGAAAACGCCTCGACACAATGGGCAAAGGCATCCAGACCAGTGCCGGCGGTGATGAATTTCGGCATCCCAACAGTCAGTTCGGGATCACAGATGACCACTGTTGGCAGCACCTTGGGGTGAAAGATGATCTTTTTCACATGGCTGACAGAGTCGGTGATCACACTTGCACGGCCCACTTCGGATCCGGTTCCAGCCGTGGTGGGCACGGCGATGATAGGTGCTATGGCATCGGCATCGGCGCGGGTCCACCAGTCGCCAATGTCCTCAAAATCCCAGATGGGGCGGGTTTGACCGGCCATAAAGGCCACCATCTTGCCCAGATCCAGACCAGAGCCACCGCCAAAGGCGATGACGCCATCGTGGCCACCGGCCTTATAGGCTTCGACCCCGGCCTCTAGGTTTTTCTCATTTGGGTTGGGATCAACTTCAGAGAACATGCCGCGACCAAGGCCTGCGGCCTCCATTATATCGAGCGTGGTTTGGGTCACTGGCAAATTGGCCAGGCCCTTGTCGGTGACCAGCAGCGGCTTTTTGATCCCGGCAGAGGCGCAGGCCTCGCTCAGTTCCTTGATCCGGCCTGCGCCGAATTTGATTGCGGTCGGATAGGACCAGTTTCCAACGAGAGACATCTCTTCGCCTTTCATAAGTGGCCGATTTGGCCAGCGTCACAATCTACCCCCGGACGGTATGCCAAGGGTCGTGTTTGCCCGAGCTATGAGTGGCCCGGGCAGTCTGTAGTTAACCGGCCACCTTTTTCAGGTGGTAGCTCTTGGGGCGGGTCAGGTTCTGATAGCCAATAACCGACAGACCACCGCCGCGACCGGTATTCTTGCAGCCCGTCCAGCACAGGCTGGGGTCGAGATAATCAGCGCGGTTCATGAACACGGTGCCGGTCTCAATCTCGTCGCCCACGCGGGCGGCGCGGTCCAGATCACGGGTCCAGATCGAGGCGGTGAGGCCAAACTCGCTGTCGTTCATCAGGGCGATGGCTTCAGCATCCGACGAGACCTTCATGATGCCCACCACGGGGCCAAAGCTCTCATCGCGCATCACCCGCATCTCATGGGTGACATTTGTCAGGATCTGCGGTGTGAGATAGGCGGCTCCGTCGTCTGCCTCCATGGGGGCGATATGGGCCACAGCGCCAGCAGCGACGGCCTCATTGATCTGGGCCCGCACCTCATCGGCAAAGCGCACATTGGCCATTGGGCCCATGGTGGTGGCCTCATCCATCGGGTTGCCAAGAGTGTAACCTTTGACAATCTCAACGGCCTTGGCGACAAAATCATCATAGAGGCTTTCGTGCACATAGATGCGTTCAATGCCGCAGCAGCACTGACCTGCGTTGAACATGGCGCCATCAATCAGCGTGTCCACGGCCGCGTCCAGATCGGCATCTTCCATCACGTAACCTGGATCTTTGCCACCCAGCTCGGTGCCACCCCCGGTAAAGGTGCCAGCCGCAGCCCGCTCCATCGCCTGACCACCGCCAACAGAGCCGGTGAAATTGACAAAGTCAAAGGCGCGACCGGCAATCAGTGCTGATGTGGTGTCGTGATCCAGAAAGACGTTCTGGAACACATCTGCAGGCACGCCAGCAGAATGAAACGCAGCCGCCATACGCTCGCCGACCAGCAGGGTCTGGGTCGCGTGTTTCAGCACCACGGTATTTCCCGCAATCAGGGCAGGAGCCAGCGTGTTGATCGCGGTCATATAGGGGTAGTTCCAGGGTGCGACGATAAAGACCACACCATGCGGCACCCGCTTGATATAGCGCTTAAAGCTCTCGTCTTCGCCAACCTTGATATCGGCCAGCGCGGTCTCAGCGATCTCGGCCATATAAGAGCTGCGCTCGTTAAAGCCGCCGAACTCGCCGCCATAGCGCACCGGGCGGCCCATCATATGGGCCAGTTCCGGCACAATCTCGTCGTTCATCGCGCCCACGGCGGCAACGCCAGCCATGACCAAATCGATACGCTCCTGCAGCGGACGTGCCGCCCAGGATTTTTGTGCCGCGCGCGCCGCACTGGCGACAGCAAAACCCGCGTCCCGGGACAGGGTTTCACGTTCCGCATAAACCGTCCCGTCAATCGGGGAGATACATTTCAGGGTCTGGCCCATGGTCTTCCTCATCTCGTTGGAAAGGGCCGCGCCCTTTCATCTTGCCTAAAATACCTTCGCCGAAGGCCGCGTGCCGTTTAGGCGCGCTCAAACCCGCGGGCGATTTCATAGTCCGTGACGACGCGGTCAAAATCTTCGATCTCGACCTCGGCGGCACGGGTGTAGTGATCCACCACATCATCGCCCATGGCGGCGCGCAGCATGTCAGAGCCTTTGAGGCTGAGTCGTGCGTCACGCAGGGTTTCGGGGATCATGCCGCTGTCGCCCTGATAGACGTCGCCGGTAGCGGGGGCCTGCAGTTCTAACCCCTCTTCGATCCCGGCAATCCCAGCAGCCAGCATGGCGCCCATTGCAAGGTAGGGGTTCATGTCAGAGCCGGGGATACGGCATTCCACCCGAATGGATTTGGTGCCAGCGCCGCACAGACGATAGCCGGCCGTGCGGTTGTCAACGGACCAGATGATGCGGGTGGGGGCAAAGGTGCCCTTCATGAAGCGCTTGTAGCTGTTGATATAGGGCGCCATGAAATAGGTGTAATCGGGCGCGTATTTCAGCAGGCCAGCCATGTAGCTCTTCATCAGACCGGACATGCCAAGCGCATCCTCGGCGTCATAAAAGGCGGGCTTGCCGTCTTTCCACAGCGACTGGTGCACATGCGAGGAGGAGCCGACCTTGTCCTGGTGCCATTTGGGCAGGAAAGTCACCGCATGACCCTGCTGCCAGGCGATCTCTTTGGTGGCGTGTTTGGCAATGGTGTGGAAGTCCGCCGTATCCTGGGCACGACCATATTTGATGTTGAGCTCTTCCTGACCGGTCTCGGCCTCGCCCTTGGTGCATTCCACCGGAATACCAGCGTTCCACAGGTGATTGCGCAGCGGGCGCATCACGTGCTCTTCCTTGGTGGTCTGCAGGATGTTGTAGTCTTCGTTATAGCCAGAGATCGGCTGCATATCGCGGAAATCCGATTTGCGGATCGCGTCAAAGCTCTTCTCGAACAGAAAAAACTCCAGCTCGGTCGCGGTCATGGCACCAAAGCCAAGCGCGTCCAGACGGCGGATTTGTTTCTTCAATATGGCGCGAGGGGAGTGGGAGACCTCTTCGTGGCTGTGGTGATCCAGCACATCGCACAACACCATCACAGTGCCTTCAAGCCAGGGCAGGGCGCGCAGGGTGGTGAGATCCGGCTTCATCACATAGTCGCCATAGCCCGACTCCCAGCTGGTCGAGGCAAAGCCTTCCGGCGTGGCCATCTCAAGATCGGTGGCCAGCAGATAGTTGCAGCAATGGGTCTCTTCCCAGGCGCTGTTGATAAAGTGCTGCGCGTGAAAACGCTTGCCCATCAGGCGGCCCTGCATGTCCACAAGACATACCAACACGGTATCCACATCGCCAGCAGCAACTTGGGCTTTCAGATTGTCAACACTCAGAACACCAGTCATAGGGCATTTTCCTGTCCAGATAGGGTGCCCCGGCACATGACGCGCCGGGGCGGATTGGTTTAGCCGTAACGGTAAGGGCGGCCGGCTTTGTTCATGTCAGCGTTATACTTCTTGAAGATCTCGACAACCTTGGCCTTGGTGGGGCTTTCGGCAGCGATCTCGTCCCAGAACTTGACTGCGGCGCCTTCGACTGTGGCCCATTCTTCGTCCGGAATGGTGGTGAGCTCCATTTTGGGGCCATTGACCCGCAGGGAGGCTTCGCCACCCCAGTACCACCACTGACGATAGTAGTGCGACTGGTCACAGCAAACGCGGAACAGGGTCTGCAGATCGTCGGGCAGCTCGTTCCAGCGGCCCTGGTTGGCAAAGAAAGAGCCAGCCCAGGCGCCTGAGATGTTGTTGGTCAGGAAGTAGTTGGTCACATCAGCCCAGCCAACAGTGTAGTCTTCGGTGATGCCGGACCAGGCAACGCCGTCGAGCTCGCCGGTCTGCAGGGCGACTTCAATATCTTCCCAGGGCAGGGTGACAGGCACGACGCCAAATTGGCTGAGGAAACGACCCGCAGTTGGGAAGGTGAAGACGCGCTTACCCTTCAGGTCAGCAAGGCTGCGGATCGGGTCTTTGGTGGCAAAGTGGCAAGGATCCCAGGCACCGGCAGAGATGTGTTTCACACCAACCTTGGAATATTCCTCGTCCCAGATCTCGTTCAACCCGTACTGGTTGAACAATACAGGCACGTCGAGCGAGTAGCGCGAGCCAAAGGGGAAGTAGCCGCCGAACACGGTGACTTCGGTGGGCGAGGCCATCGAGTCATCATCCGACTGCACGGCGTCGATGGTGCCGCGCTGCATGGCGCGGAACAGCTCACCGGTGGGGACCAGCTGGTCGGCATAGTACAGCTCGATCTGCATGCGGTCGCCTGCGATCTTGTTGAACATGTCGATGGCGGGCTTCACCACGTGCTCACCCAGGGCGGTGCCAGCATAGGTCTGCATCCGCCATTTGATGGTGGATTGCGCCAGCGCCGGGGTGGCCAGCGGTGCGGCCATTGCGCCGACACCAGCGGTTTGCAGGAACTTACGTCTTGTTGTCATAACTTTCACTCCATGTTGTATTCGATGTTGAATGAGGGCCCCCGAACGGGGCTCTTCTTGGGTTATTTCGCGACCTCTTTCATCCGGATCACTTGCCGTAGACCAGTTCTGGCAGCCACAGAGCGATCTGTGGAAACGCCATGATCAGGGCCAGAGCCACCACCATAACGGCGGCAAAGGGGATGATGGAGATATAGATGTCCTTTAGCCCGATTTCAGGCGGCGCCATGGCCCGCATCAGAAACAGGTTATAGCCAAAGGGCGGTGTCATATAGGCGATTTGGGTGGTGATAGTATAGAGCACCCCATACCAGATCAGATCAAAGCCAAGCGCGCCAACCAGCGGCACATAGAGCGGTGCCACAATCACCAGCATGGCAGTGTCATCCAGGAATGTGCCCATGATGATAAAGCTCAGCTGCATCAGGATCAGGATCGTCCAGGGGCTCAGCCCCAGCTGAGCGGTAAAGAGATCCTCGATCGCCTTCACAGCGCCAAGCCCGTCAAAGATCGCCCCAAAGCCAAGGGCCGCCAGGATGATCCACATGAACATGCAGGAAATCCCCAAAGTGGACCGCACGGTTGTTTCAAACACCGCCTTGTTCATGCGCCCCTTTAGGATGGCGGCGATAAAGGCGGTCATGGCGCCAATGGCTGAGCTTTCGACCAGCGAGGTCCAGCCGTTTACAAAAGGCACCATCATGGTGGCAAAGATCGCCAGCGGCAGCACGCCAGAGAACAGCAGCCGGTGTTTTTCCTTCAGGAACACATCCCGGTAAAACATCGGCAGGCTGCGGGTGGCAAAGCCCAGCACGGCAGCGCCCAGGAAAAAGCCAATGGCCGATTTGGGCGCGATGACGTCGAGTTTGACCATCAGCGGCACCAGGACAATCGCGGCAAGGACGATGTAGTTCAGACGTAGCGGATGCGTGCTGATCTGGTCATATTCAGCCAGCTCTTCGTGGGTCATGGCGGGGCCAAGCTCGGGCTGCATCTTGGCGCGGATGTAGATGTAGATGATGAACATCGTGGCCATCAACAGGCCCGGCACCACGCCCGCCAGCCACAACTGGCCCACAGGTTGGCGCGCGATCATGGCATAGAGCACCAGCACCACCGAGGGCGGCACCAGAATGCCAAGGGAGGAGCCGGCCTGAATGGTGCCGGTCACCAGGATCTTGTCATAGCCGCGGCGCAACAGTTCAGGCAGCGCGATCGTTGCGCCAATGGCCATGCCGGCCACGGACAGGCCATTCATCGCCGAAACCAGCACCATCAACCCGATGGTGCCAATTGCAAGGCCACCCTGCACCGGCCCCATCCAGACATGGAACATGCGATACAGGTCGTCGGCGATCTTGGACTCAGACAGCACGTAGCCCATGAAGATAAACATCGGCAGCGTTAGCAGCGGATACCATTTCATCAGCTTCATAGAGGCGGCAAAGGGGATATCCACACCACCAGTGCCCCACAGCAGCATGCCTGCCACAGCCCCGACAAAGCCGATGGCGCCAAACACCCGCTGGCCGGTCATCAGCATCAGCATCATGCCGGCAAACATGACAATAGCGATCAATTCATAGGGCATCAGATGTCGACTCCGCGAAGACGGCCGATATCGCGGAACAATTCGGCAAGGCATTGCAACAGCATCAGGAAGACACCAAAGCACAAAATGGATTTCACCGGCCACAGATAGGGCCGCCAGGCGGTTGAGCTGCGCTCAATGTAGCCGATCTTCTCGGCGGCACCTGCAGGGCCTTCGGTCAGCAAAGTCAGAAACAGGTCGCCAAAGTAGCTGAACGGCGCGAGGCCAAAATAGCCAAGGCTATAGGCCATTGACCCGACGGCGCCGTACAAAAGAATCCCGAGGTAGACCATCAGGAACAACACGGTAAAGGCATCTACCATTGCTTTGGTGCGGGTGCTCCAGCCGCCGTAAAACAGATCCATCCGGACGTTGGACCCCATCTGCATCGAGTAGGGGCCGCCAAGGATGTAATAGGCCACCATGATGAACTGTGCCATCTCCAGCGTCCAGAGCGAGGGGTTAAAGAAGGTTTTTGACACCGAAGACCACAGCAAGACCCCGATGAGGGCAAAGATCAGATACATGGCAAAGCGGCCAATCACCCGGTTCATCGCCTCAACGGCGCGAATGTAGCGCAGAATGATTTTAGGCACTGACGCCTCCTTTGGGCTGCAGGCTTGCCAGCGCCGGGCGCAGCAGGGTCAAAAGCTCGTCTGCCATTGTGGCTTCCTCTTTTGGATCGCGCAGCAGATCGTTGCGTACCTCGATCATCACATTGGGCAGGGCGTTCTTTAAGCCATGCAATTGCAACGAGTGGGTGACACCGTCCTGGGGCCCGTAGGGTTCATTTCTCTCAACCCGGCGATGCGGCAGGGCAGGGGCCTGCGCCAGCATGGCATCGGCGAGGCGGCGGTCTGTGTCGTGCAAGATGCCGATCTCAACCGGGCGATGCGTGCCGTAATAGACCGGGGTAAAGCTGTGAATGGTGATGAGGGCGGTTGCCAGCCCTTCGGTTTTGCGGGCTGCAATCAGTCGGCTGACGGCGTCGCAAAAAGGACGATATATCGTGTGGGTCCGTTCTTCGCGGTCCTCAGCACTCAGGTTTGCATTGCCGGGAACCTCAATCAGCTCGGATTTGGCCGGCATTGCAGAGACCGCCTCGGGTGGGCGGTTGCAGTCATACACGAGGCGAGAGACTCGCGCCGCAACCAAAGGCGCATCCAATGCGTCAGACAAGGCCCGTGAAACAGCCAGTGCGCCGGGATCCCATGCTGCGTGGCTTTGACGATCCGCGGCGGCCAGTCCAAGATCGCCATAGCGGCCTGGAATATGATGACTGGCATGCTCGCACAGAATCAGAGCCTCCCCACGGCCTGCGCCATTGAGTATTTCATAGGCCTCGCAGCGAGCATTGGAATCGCTCAGTGTCATTCACGTCTCCTGATTTTGGAAAAATCTTTTCATGAAGAGATATTTCTGTCAATATAATTTCAGAAGAGAGTGTTGCCGCTGCGGAAATGTCATTGCCACTTTGGTTCTGTCCTGCCCTTGGCG
The DNA here is from genome assembly GCA_034111985.1 of Pseudophaeobacter sp. Lineage (GTDB taxonomy): Bacteria > Pseudomonadota > Alphaproteobacteria > Rhodobacterales > Rhodobacteraceae > Pseudophaeobacter. The sequence continues at coordinate 1,984 of JAWUWF010000029.1, read as the reverse complement.
CCCGTTTTTTGATCAGCCCCAGGTTTGATCAGCCTCAGGAGGGACCCGCCTTGACCAAGCCGCCGCTAACTGTGCGAGAGCTGATCCGCGCGCAATATGCTACGCTGACCCAGTCGGAGCGCAAGTTTGCCAACTCACTGCTCGAAAACTACCCTGCAGCGGGGCTGGCCTCGATCACCATCGTGGCGTCCAATGCCGATGTTTCGACGCCAACAGTGGCGCGGATGGTGCAAAAACTGGGGTTCAAGGGCTATCCGCAGTTCCATCAGGCGCTGCTGAAAGAGCTGGAAGCCAAAGCTAAAGTCTCTGGCCCCACCCAGCGGCGCGACAACTGGGCTTCTGAGGCGCCAGAGGGGCATATGCTCAAGCGCTTCTCGCAGGCGGTGACCGATAACCTCAGTCAGACCTTCTCCAATGTGGATTCGGCGCAGTTCGACACAGCTGTGCGCCAGCTCGCCGATACCGAGGGCAGACTGTATGTCGTGGGCGGGCGCATCACCCGGGCTTTGGCGGACTATGCCTTTACCCACTTTCAAGCGATCCGGCAGCGGGTCACCCATATGACCTCATCATCGGCGACCTGGCCGCACTATGTGTTGGACATGGAAGCAGGCGATACATTGTTGTTGTTTGATGTGCGCCGCTACGAGACCAACCTGCAGCGGCTGGCCGAGCTGGCGTCTGAACGCGGCGTGAAGGTGATATTGATCACCGATCAATGGGCCAGTCCCATAACATCGGTCGCAGAGCACGCGTTTAACTGCTGGGTAGAGATCCCCTCGGCCTGGGATTCCAACATTGCGACCATGATGCTGCTCGAAGCGATGATCGCGGCCACGCAGGAAGAAAGCTGGGACAAGACCAAGGATCGCTATGATCGCCTGGACGAGCTGTTTGATACCACGCGGCTGTTTCGAAAGTTTTCCTGACCGGGGTTCTCTCGTTTGCTGACATGTCCCTTCCGGTTTTCTGCCTTGGTCGCATGGACAGGAGAGGGTGCTTGCGTCATTCTGACGGGGACCGCCTCTCTGGGGCTTCTATTCAGGTTGAGACATTATGACCAAACCTTCTGTTTTACTTCCGACGCTGGCACTGGCGCTGACTGCGGCCTTCTTCACGATGCCTGCCACGGCTAAGCCACTCTCCCGCATTCTGGCACAATCGCCGCTGAAGCCTGGTGACTTTAATGCGATGCGCGCCGCCGAGGCCGCACTTTATAATCACGCGGGCGTAAAGGTCGGCAGCTCCGTCAAATGGACCAATCCTGAAACCGCGTCACATGGCAAAGTCAAAGTGATGGCAAAGCAGGGCAACTGCCTGGCGTTGAAACACCAGGCCTATCCCGGTGGTGAGGCCCAGGCGCGCGACGTGGCCCGTAAGTTCTGTAAAACATCCGATGGCATATGGCTGCTCACCGAGTAAAACCGGCCTGAGGCCAACATACCCCCTCTTATTTTCTAACCAGGGTCGCGCCGCCTTGTGCACCTGCGCCCTTCTCTCCCAATCAGGACATATACTATGACAGAGATCACCCGTCACCATACCGGCCCCCGCATGAGCCAGATCGTCACCCATGGTGACACTATCTATCTGGCAGGTCAGGTCGGAACCAAGGGCGCAAGCGTCGCGCAACAGACGCAGGATTGCCTCGGTCAGATCGATGCTCTGCTTGCTGAGGTCGGATCAGACAAGACCCGGCTTTTGCAGACCACCATATGGCTGGCTGATATGAAAGACTTTGCCGAGATGAATGCGGTCTGGGATGCCTGGGTGCCTGAGGGTCACACGCCAGCCCGCGCCTGCGGTGAAGCAAAGCTGGCCCTGCCCGAATTCCTGGTGGAGTTCATGGTAACCGCTGCTCGTTCCTGACGCGGCTTTGTGAGTTTCTGCTATTTCTTCACATTCTCATTGAGAGGCCCGGCGATTGTTCGGGCCTCTTTTGCGTTGTGGTGATTTTTTTTGAGTTTTTGACGGCTGTGGCGAC
>JAWUWF010000028.1:0-15130 GCA_034111985.1 Pseudophaeobacter sp. | reverse complement strand
AGGGCAGCATTTCACGCCACATCAAGCGCCTCTTGCGTGACCTTGTCCCAGCCCAGATAGAGGCCAGAATCTGTCTGTATCAGAGGGCGCTTCATCAGGGCTGGATGCAGCTGAAGAAGCTCCAGTGCGGGCTGCAGGCGTTCTGCCTCACTCAACCCACGCCAGGTGGTTGAGCGGGTGTTGACAAGTTTATCACCAAATTGCGCCAGAGCCGCTGTCAGGACATCCAGAGAAACACCCTCGGCGCGGACATCCACAAGGCGGCATTCTGGCAATTGTTTCAGCGCTTTGCGGCAGGTATCGCAGGTCTTTAGCCCGTATAGGATCATCGGTTTTTCCTTTCTAGATGCGGCATCGCCACAATCTATGGGAGAATTAATTCTCCACACTTGATTTATTTCTGCCGCGTGCAACAGTTGAGCCGGGTCAAGCTGACACATCGGCGAGCGCTCTGCCATGCTGCCGGGCGCTGCGTGAAACCGGGATTGGTGACACCTTTATTATCTGGGCAAGCCCAGAACAACGCGAAGATAGAAGGAGACACGGGAGATGCCAAGCGGCACCGTGAAATGGTTTAACACCACCAAAGGATTTGGTTTCATTGAACCCCAAGAGGGCGGAAATGATGTTTTTGTGCATATTTCTCAGGTTGAGAGATCCGGCCTGACCGGCCTCGCTGACAATATGAAAGTGGACTATGAACTGACCGAGGGCCGCGATGGCCGACAAATGGCCGGTGAAATCAAGGCGCTTTGAAAGACAGGCGCCTCATCCGCTTCCATCAGCACCCGGGCACAGGCTACCAGCTGATGGGGACGGTTCAGATTTCACCCCAAAGGCCTCCGCGCCAGCCTAAAACGCCCACTATTTTAAGGAGAACGCCGCAGGAATATGAAGGGCAGAAAAGATCAGCACGGACAGACAACTCGATGCGACAAGTCAACCAGCAACCGTTCAGCCCGCTGTTGGGCTGCGGAGGTATTCCACCATGACACAGGCAGGATCTGCTGACCGCAGCTCTGTCTCGCCAAGCCGCTGCCAATCCTGCGCATTGATCTGCGGGAAATGGGTATCTGCCCCGGCGATTTCGACTGCGACTTCTGTGATCAGCAACCGGTCCGCAACCGCAAGCATTTCGCGATAGATCCCTGCGCCGCCAATTCCGTAGATCCGACGATAGCCCTGGGCATAAGCCGCCGCGATGGCCTCACCCACCGATGCATAGACCGCATCCGCGACATCTGGATTAGATGAGACCACAAGGTTCAGCCGGTTTTTCAGAGGCTTGAATGGCAAACTGTCCCAGGTATTGCGCCCCATGATCACCGCGCCACCAAGGGTCTCGCGCTGAAACGCCTTGAGATCCTCGGGCGCCTGCCAGGGAATAGTATTATCCTTGCCGATGGCACCATTGCGGTCACGGGCAACTATCAGGGTGATCATCTCGGGGGTTCTCCCTTGAAACAAAATCGAAACAAAATCAGGCCAGTGCTGAGCTGTCTATGCGGATGCGGAGTTATCCACGCGACGACGCCAACCTGGCATCATCACACAGCGACAGGTGCTTTGATGCCAGGATCAGGTGCATAGTCCAGGACCTCAAAATCATCATAGGTGAAATCAAAAATAGAGGTGACCTCACGTTTGATTCTAAGCCGCGGCAACGGTTTTGGGGTACGCGACAGCTGCAGAGCTACCTGTTCCTGATGGTTTGAATAGATATGTGCATCGCCAAGGGTATGGATGAAATCACCCGGCTCATAGCCAGTGACATGCGCCAACATCACCTGCAACAGCGCATAAGAGGCAATATTGAACGGCACGCCCAGAAACATATCGGCAGAGCGCTGATACAGTTGCAGGTGTAGTTTTCCGCCCAGAATGCGCACCTGCCACAGGGTATGACAGGGCGGGAGCGCCATCTGAGGCACATCAGCCGGGTTCCAGGCCGAAACAATCAGGCGGCGGCTATCAGGGGTCGTCTTTATCATCTGTACCAGATCAGCAATCTGGTCCACCGATCCCGCCCGATAAAGGGGCTCATCGCCCGTGGTGCCCGCAATCAGTTCAAGCTTGGGAAAGCTGCGCCACTGATGGCCATAGACAGGCCCAAGGTCGCCGTTGTCATCGGCCCATTCATCCCAAATCGAAACACCGTTGTCTTTCAGGTATTTGATGTTGGTGTCCCCCGTCAGGAACCACAACAGCTCATGTATGATTGAGCGCAGGTGCAGTTTCTTGGTGGTGACCAGTGGAAATCCTGCCGCCAGCGGATAGCGGGCCTGCATGCCAAAGCAAGACAGGGTGCCGGTTCCGGTGCGGTCACTGCTGCGCACTCCGGATTCCAGAATTTGGCGCAAGGCCGCGTGATACTGCTGCACAGATGTCCCCTCTCTGACTGTCGATTTCAGTGCGACAGTCATACCGGTCCGGGTCCGCCCATGACAAGCCCAATGCGGGCTGCCTCAAAGACAATCAACACCACCGCCTGCACCGGGAAACCAGCCAGTTTGACGTAGACGAACGGTAGAAATACTGATTGAAACACAGTACCCGATCACGCCGCAGCACAGCGGTTGTCAGGCCGGGTCATTCAATAGCTTTAAGGATATGCGCGCATGGCACTCACTTATCTGCATGTTATGGTCCGGGTCAAAGACCTGGAGAAATCAATGGCCTTTTACGAACTTTTGGGGCTGCGCGAAACCCGCCGCTATGACAGCGAGCAAGGCCGCTTTACCCTGGTTTATCTTGCCGCTCCCGGCCAGGAAGAAACCCCGGTTGAGCTGACCTACAATTGGGATGGCGATGAAGGCCTGCCAAGCGACAGCCGCCATTTTGGGCATCTGGCCTATGGTGTCGACAATATTTACGAGACATGTCAGTTCCTTATGGACAATGGCATTACCATCAACCGCGCCCCCCGCGACGGGCGCATGGCCTTTATCCGCTCGCCTGACAATATCTCGATTGAATTGCTGCAGAACGGCGAAGCGCTGGAACCTGCAGAACCCTGGACCAGCATGGAAAGCATCGGTCACTGGTGAGCCCTGGGCCCATCCCGGCCTTTAGGCTCCGAAAAAGGCCTGCTTCTAGGCACCCTGCCCCGGAACAAATAGCACACAGACAGCAAAAGGCGGCTCCCCTGCGGAAGTCGCCTTTTGTTCTGAGAGGACACAAGCCTGCGGCACAAATGCCCGTTACACGGCTAAAACCCTGCGCAGCCTGCCCCACAATTGAAAACGCACCGCTGATCCGGTCAGGATCAAAGCAGTGCGATTTCTAGCAACCCGAATTCTTCAAGTCTGAATACGACTGATTTCAAACAGCCAAATCAATGTCTTTGTTGATTTATAGTGGCGCAATTCTTGCCCCACTTTTGTCTTCACTCAGGGGCATTTTGCCCCAAAGCCTGTGTTCAATAGATATAGCGGATCTGATCCGACCAATATCTTTCCACCCGCTTCAGCGAGCCTGTGATGTCAGCAATGCCTTCGCGACTGATGACATCTTTACCTTCCAGGCCCTCGGCGTGGCGTGCAAAGAGGCCCGCGACGATATCGCGGATCTCTCGACCGCGCGGTGTCAGGCGAACCCGAACTGACCGGCGGTCAATTTCGCAGCGTTGGTGGTGCATATAGTCCAGCTCAACCAGCTTTTTCAAATTATAGCTGACATTGCTGCCCTGATAATAACCACGACTCTTGAGCTCACCTGCAGTGACTTCATTGTCACCCACGTTGAACAAGAGCAGTGCCTGCACTGCGTTTATTTCCAGAACGCCTACGCGTTCGAACTCATCCTTGATCACATCCAGCAACAACCGGTGAAGTCGTTCCACCAGCGCCAGCGCTTCAAGGTAACCAGTCATGAACCCTTTGCGGTCCTGCTGGCCGATTGGCATTTCCATACTCATTCGCATCTCCGACTCGAATTTGCTAAGGAGCAGAATGCAGAAAATTCCCCAAAAATGCGTTAAGCTGGATTTTTATTTATTTTGATGGGTTTGAGCCACTTCCGCTATCAGAGCTGAGAAGCTAAGGGGCGCGGCCACCTGGCCGGTCACCCATTGGTACAGATCCTGATCGTTCTCGTGCAAAAGTCGATCATAGAGATCCAGCTTTTGTGCATCCATCCCTGCAAGATTCGCATCCGCATAGGCCGTCAGCAAAATATCCATCTCTTTGATACCCCGTCGCATCGACCGCATCTTGAGCCGTTTCAGGCGGTGCTCATGGGTTTCGTTCAGATCGGTCACCTCGTCAGTCTCACGCACTGGTCGTCGCCCCCTGGATCAGAGTGCGGAGTTTCTTTTCCAGCCGCGCCGCACGCTCGGCATTGCTGCGCATCTCGTTGCGCAGGGCGCGCAGCTCTTGCAGCACACCGGAGAAATCGCCAATTTCAACGTCCAGCTCACCGGGTTCCGCCAGCCCGTCTCCCTCGCCGGTCAACAGCCAGGACATCGAAACGTTCAAAAGCCCCGAGACCATCGACAGCTTGTTGGCGCGCGGCTCTGACAGATCCTGCTCCCAGCCCATCAAGGTGGATTTCTTGACCCCAAGTCGGCGCGCGAGTTGGGCCTGTGTCATGTCTGCGGCTTCACGGGCAGCCGCCACGCGATCGCCAAAGGTTGCCGCCTCTGGTCCGAACCAATCCGTTGTTTCGTCAGACATATGCCATCTCCGTTCCGGTCTTTATCAATGTTGCTTGATCGAGATTTAGTGGCACCCTATGACAGATACCAAGAACATTCAAACAAGGACCAGCCGCCATGTCTTTCCTCTCCAAGACCCTAGAGCGCGTAAAACCGTCGCCGACGATTGCCATCACTGCGATGGCGGCTGAGCTAAAGGCCGCAGGCCGGGATGTCATTGGCCTGAGCGCCGGCGAGCCTGATTTTGACACGCCGCAAAACATCAAGGATGCCGCCGTGGCAGCCATTGCGGCCGGCAAGACAAAATATACCGCCCCCGACGGTATTATCGAGCTGAAGCAAGCGATCTGCGCCAAACTGGCGCGCGAGAATGGCCTGTCTTATGAACCGGCTCAGATTTCGGTCGGCACCGGCGGCAAACAGACGCTGTACAATGCGCTGATGGCGACGCTCAATCCCGGTGATGAGGTGCTGATCCCTGCGCCCTATTGGGGGAGCTACCCGGATATGGTGCTTTTGGCTGGCGGCACCCCTGTCGCGGTTGAAGCCAGTCTTGAGACCAATTTCAAGCTGACACCAGAGCAACTTGAGGCCGCGATCACCCCTCAAACCAAATGGTTTATCTTCAACTCACCGTCGAATCCCAGCGGCGCAGGCTATAGCCGTGACGAGCTGAAGGCGCTGACGGATGTGCTGATGCGCCACCCGCATGTCTGGGTGATGTCGGATGACATGTACGAACACCTGGTGTTTGACGGCTTTGAATTTGCCACCCCAGCCGAGGTTGAACCCGGTCTCTATGAGCGCACTCTCACCTGCAATGGCGTCTCCAAGGCCTATGCCATGACCGGCTGGCGCATAGGCTATGCCGCCGGGCCACAGCACCTCATTGCTGCAATGCGCAAGGTGCAGTCACAATCCACCTCCAACCCCTCCTCCATCAGCCAATGGGCTGCGGTTGAGGCCCTAAATGGCCCGCAGGACTTTTTGGCGACAAACAACTTGGCCTTCAAACGCCGCCGCGATCTGGTGGTCGCAAAGCTCAACGAGATTGCGGGCATCACCTGCCCCACCCCCGAGGGCGCGTTCTATGTCTATCCGTCGATCTCTGGGCTGATTGGCAAAACCACACCCCAGGGCACATTGATCGCGGATGACAAGACCTTTGCCACCGCCCTTTTGGCCGAGGCCGATGTCGCTGTGGTCTTTGGCGCCGCCTTTGGCCTTTCGCCCAACTTTCGCGTCAGCTACGCCACCTCGGATGAAGCCCTCACCGAGGCCTGCGCCCGTATCGCGGCCTTCTGCGCGTCGCTCAGCTAACCAAAGGATCTCGCCAAATGGCTGCTCTGCCCGACTATTTCTTTCGCGTCCGCGAAAACGGTGCTTTTGTTTTTCTGGTGGATACGGAAAACCGCCAGCGACGCATCGATATGGAGCAGATCGCAGCGGTCAATATCCGCAATGGCGAGATCAAACCCCATGGCGGGCGCCCCCTGTCAGACGCTGACTTGGTCGCAATCAAATCCTGGATGGCCCAGCGCAGCGCCGTGCTGGCGGCGCGCGACATCGACGATATCAAACGGGCGGTGGATCACCTCAGCCTCACCGCCCACTGGGCCCAGACCAAGGCGACGGATGACCAGCTAGAAGCGGTGACAGATGATCTGCTGCTGACAATGCACGACCTGCGCAGCGTTCTGGTGCGCAAAAAGGCCGACCGGCTAATGAAATCTCAGAAAAACGAACAATAACAAGACAGTAGGTCCAGCCCTGTTAAACAGCGCTGTCAGAAGGCACAGCATGGTCTGCCCGCTTGATCGAGTGGCGCCAGAACCGCAGCATCAGGAAAACGCCTGCAAAGCTGAGCCCCAGAACCAGCCCGGACCAGATCCCGACACCACCCCAGCCAAAATGAAAGCCAAACAGATAGGAGGCAGGCACACCAACCGCCCAATAGCTGAGCGCCGCAATCACCATCGGCCAGTTGGTGTCCTGCACGCCGCGCAGCAGCCCCAGGGCGATGACCTGCATACCATCCGCAAGCTGAAACAACGCCGCCATCGCCAGCAGCCCCGCGCCCACGGCCAGAATTGCGGGTTTATTGGGCTCATCCGCATCGAGAAACAGTGAGATCAGCTGATCCGGCAGCAACAAAAAGGCCACAACCCCGATCAGGGCCATCACCAGCGACATCACGATGACCACCTTGGCCCCCATGGCCATATGGATGCGGTCGCCACGCCCATAGGCATTGCCGGCCCGAATGGTGGCTGCATTGCTCAGCCCGAGGTGCACCATAAAGGTCAGCCCAGCCAAGGTGATCGCCACACCATGGGCCGCCAGCGGAATGGTGCCCAGCCAGCCCATCATCATAGCCGAGGCGGCAAACAGGCTCACTTCGCTCAGGTTAGTGAGGCCGATGGGCATGCCCAGCTTAAAGACCCTGGTAAACATCTCCCAGTCAGGCCGGTGGAAGTTCTTTAGAATTTCGTGTTCAGGCAGCACCCAAAGCGCATAGAGAGCAACCGCCAGCAGCGACACGGCCTGGGTCACGATCGAGGCAATCGCCGCGCCCTGAATGCCCATCTCTGGCGCCCCCCAATTGCCAAAAATCAACGCGTAATTCACCAGGCCATTCACAACGGCGGCCAGAATGGTGATCCACAGCACGATCTGCGTGCGCTCTAGCGCCGCCAGATAGGATTTCAGCACCATGACCAGCAGCGCCGGAAACAACCCCCAGCCCGCCAGTCTCAGATAGGTCGAGGCCGGACCGGCAACCTCAGGCGTTTGTCCCAGCGCCAGGAGGATCTGTTCAGAGTACAGCAGCACCGGCATTGCCGCCACGCCGTAAAGCAGAGACAGCCACAGCCCCATACGGGTGGCGCGCCGGATCTGGCGTTCCTCTCCGGCCCCGGCGGCGGCGGCCACCAGCGGCATCACTGCAATGGCGAACCCCGCCCCCATCAGGAAGAAAACAAAAAAGTATGACCCTGCCAGGGTCACAGCTGCCAGCGCGGCGGCGCCGTACCAGCCCAGCATCACAGAATCAGTCATGCCAATGGCAAACTGCGCCACATGGCCACCGACCAGCGGAAACCCAAGCGCTGAGACGGCGCGTATATGTCCGCCAGTGCTCATCGGTGTATGGGGTGGGGAGGTATGAATATCATCTGTCATACCGAAGTCTTAACAGGTCCAGCGCGCCCGGCAAGCACCGAGAGCGCATCCCGTATCGCTGGGTAAACGACGGCCCGGCCACGGGTAAAATCCAAAGCCTACCAAGGCCGCTCAAAAGCGGCCCTGATCAGATGGCAGAGAGATCAGCGCACCCGGGCTTCAGGATGCAGCGCTTTGCCCAGAATATGGTCGGCGCTATGGATCACGTGATGGGCCTGGCCCACGATCAGAGGATCAGGATCCTGCGCAATTTCCAAATCTTTACCGGGGTAGTCCACGGTGCTCAAAAAATGCCGCATACAGTTCAGACGCGCCCGTTTCTTGCAGTTGGATTTGATCACTGTCCAGGGCGCATCCGCTGTGTCTGTGTAGAAAAACATCGCTTCCTTGGCCTCAGTGTAATCATCCCACTTCCCCAGAGACGCCTTGTCGATTGGCGACAGTTTCCACTGTTTTAACGGGTCAGTCTCGCGCGACTGAAAGCGCCGCAGCTGCTCTTGCTGAGTGACCGAGAACCAGTATTTGTACAGCCGGATACCCGAACGAGACAGCATCCGCTCCAGATCAGGTGCCTGGCGCATGAACTCGAGGTACTCATCCGGCTCACAAAAGCCCATCACCCGCTCGACCCCTGCGCGGTTATACCAGGACCGGTCGTAAAGCACGATCTCACCGCTGGTCGGCAAATGATTGATATAACGCTGAAAGTACCACTGGCCGCGTTCTTCGTCGGTTGGTTTATTCAGGGCCACGACACGGGCGGTCCGCGGGTTGAGGTGCTCGGTAAACCGCTTGATTGTGCCGCCCTTACCGGCCGCATCACGGCCCTCAAACAACATCACGAACTTCTGCCCCGTCTCCTGCGCCCAAAGCTGCACCTTGAGGAGCTCCGCCTGCAGGCGGGCTTTCTCAAACTCATACTGACGGCGCGACATCTTCCTTTTATAAGGATAGCGTCCGCTCTCAAAGGCCCTATGGATTTCCTCGGGCGAAGGCTTTGAAGGCAGCGGAGCCGTTGAGTTGGCGGCTGTGGCTGCAAGTGGTTCTACAGCTGCTGAAACCTTGTCCGATGTGGCGGTCGTTTTTGGTGTGGAGTCCGGCATTCCTGTTCCCTTTTTTCGGTTCGCCTCAACCCTACAGGGCTCTGCCCGGCTCGGCGCTGACCTGTGTCAAAAAACCGTTACAAAAAATGTATTTTTGGACATTGGTGATTTGCGAGGAACGCATCCCAGTTTTGAACAGGGGATGCCCCACCCCCGCCCCTGTTCGCAACCTGTTCGCGACCTGTTAGCTACCTGTGACGCAACGGCTGGCTTGATCAACGCCATACACTCCCGCAGGTTTTTAGGGATCTGGAGGAGACAACATGGAACCTGCCGCTGTACAGCGCATAGAGCAGCTCAATGGGCAGCCGTTTTTTGTCCGCCGCTGGGGAGACCCTGCCCTGCCCCGCCTGCTGTTGCTGCATGGTTTTCCCGAATATGGCGGCGCCTGGAGTGAGCTGGCGGAACAGCTTTGTCACCGCTTTCATTGCATTGCCCCCGATCAACGCGGCTTTGGCCAAAGCTGGGCGCCTGAGGGGGTGAAACACTATGCCACCTCGGCGCTGGTCGCCGATATGGTTGCCCTGATCGGGCAGGAAAGCGGACCAATCACAGTGCTGGGGCATGACTGGGGGGCAGCCGTGGCCTATGGGCTGGCCATGTTCCACCCCAGGCTGGTCGCAAGGCTGATCATTGCCAATGGAGTGCATCCGGTGCCCTTTCAGCGCGCGCTGGCAACAGGAGGGGCACAAAGTGCGGCCTCTCAGTATATTTTATGGCTACGCAAAGAAGGCACCGAAGACGTTCTTGCTGCAAAAGAATTTGCCAAGCTGCAAGCGCTGTTTGCAACCCATATGGACATGTCCTGGCTCTCAGGACAGCGCCTGGAGGCCTATAAGGCGGAATGGGCACGCCCTGGCCGGATGCAGGCCATGTTAAACTGGTATCGCGCCTCGCCCTTACAGGTCGCCGAACCGGGCGCACCCATCGCCATGCCAGCGCTGCCGCTGGAGCGTCTGATAGTGCCGCAACCCCATCTTTTGCTTTGGGGCGATGGCGACACGGCGCTATTGCCAGAAACAACCGAAGGCCTGGAAGAATTTGCGCCGCATCTCACCCGCGTGACACTCCCAGGCTGTGACCACTGGCTGCACCACCAAAAACCTCATGAGCTCGCCCAGGCCATTCTGGACTGGCACCCCTGAAAATGGCATACCTGACTGGTCTCTGCCCAGACTGTGCAGCGCCCTGGCAGCCCTAGGCCCTGGCGTCTCCCCTAAAAAGAAGAGCGCAACCTATTTGGGTGTGAGCTTACTTGCACACCCGCCCCCCTCGCGCCTCTTTCACATGGGTCCAACACCTGCCATAATGATCGCCAACCAAAACTAATGAAGAGCAGCTCCCGCCGATGGCCAACGACCTCCTCAGCACGCCCGATGACGAAATCTATGATGCCTCCTCGATTGAGGTGCTGGAGGGACTGGAACCGGTCCGTCAACGTCCCGGCATGTATATCGGCGGCACCGATGAGCGCGCGCTGCACCACATGGTGGCAGAGATCCTCGACAACTCGATGGATGAAGCCGTCGCGGGCCATGCAAACCGCATCGAGGTGACGCTGAATGCCGACTATTCCGTCACCATCACGGATAACGGGCGCGGTATTCCCATCGACCCACATCCAAAATTCCCCGACAAATCCGCGCTGGAGGTGATCCTGTGCACCCTGCACGCAGGCGGCAAATTCTCGGGTAAGGCCTATCAGACCTCGGGTGGTTTGCACGGGGTTGGCTCGTCCGTGGTGAACGCGCTTTCGGACAGTCTGGTTGTGCAAGTGGCCAAGAACAAAGAACTGTTTGAGCAGCGTTTTTCGCGTGGCATCCCGCTGGGGCCCGTTGAGAAGATCGGCGCGGCTCCCAACAAGCGCGGCACCTTTGTCACCTTCCACGCTGATGAGCAGATTTTTGGCTCGCACCGGTTCAAACCAAAGCGGATGTTCACCCTGGTGCGCTCAAAGGCCTATCTGTATTCTGGCGTCGAAATTCGCTGGAAAAGCGCCATTGACGATGGCGAGACCCCCTGTGAAGCAACTTTCCACTTTCCCGGCGGCCTAAAGGACTACCTCACCGAGGTGCTGGGCAAGGCCTCGGTCTATGCCGAGGCGCCCTTTGCCGGCAAGGTGGAGTTCCGCGAGAAATTTGGCGCGCCCGGCTATGTGGAATGGGCGATCAACTGGACCCCGTCGCGCGATGGCTTTACCCAGAGCTACTGTAACACCGTGCCCACCCCCGAAGGCGGCACCCATGTGGCCGGTTTCTGGAACGCCATCCTCAAGGGCATCAAGGCCTATGGTGAACTGGTTGGCAACAAAAAGGCCGCAAGCATCACCCGCGACGACCTGATGGCAGGCGGCTGCGCGCTGGTCTCCTGCTTTATCGCGGATCCCGCCTTTGTCGGCCAGACCAAGGACAGGCTGTCCAGCGAGGGCGCCACCAAAATGGTGGAAAACTCGGTGCGTGACCATTTTGACAACTGGCTGGCCGCGGATACCAAATCTGCGGGCGCCATCCTTGATTTTCTGGTGCTGCGGGCCGAAGAGCGGCTGCGGCGCAAACAGGAAAAAGAGACCCAACGCAAAACCGCCACCAAAAAACTGCGCCTGCCCGGAAAGCTGACGGATTGCTCATCCAAGGACCGGGTCGGCACCGAGCTGTTCATCGTGGAGGGCGACTCGGCTGGCGGCTCTGGCAAGGGCGCGCGCAACCGGGTGAACCAGGCGCTGCTGCCGCTGAAGGGTAAGATCCTCAATGTGCTGGGGGCGGCGTCGAACAAGCTGGGCTCCAACGCGGAAATCAGCGACCTGTGCGAGGCGCTGGGTGTGGGCATGGGCAGCAAATTTGTGCTGGATGATCTGCGCTATGACAAAATCATCATTATGACCGATGCGGATGTTGACGGTGCCCATATTGCCTCGCTGCTGATGACGTTTTTCTTTACCCAGATGCGGCCTTTGATTGACGGCGGCCATCTGTACCTCGCCTGCCCGCCGCTGTTCCGCCTGACGCAGGGCGCGCGCCGGGTCTATTGCCTGGATGAGGCTGAGCGCGACAAATGGATGGAAAAGGGTCTGGGCGGCAAAGGCAAGATCGACGTCAGCCGGTTTAAAGGTCTTGGCGAGATGGACGCCAAGGACCTGAAAGAGACCACCATGGATCCCACCACGCGTAAGCTGATCCGGGTGACAATTGACGAGGATGAGCCGGGCGAGACCGGTGATCTGGTGGAGCGTCTGATGGGCAAAAAACCCGAGCTGCGCTATCAGTATATTCAGGAGAATGCAAAGTTCGTGGTGGAGCTGGATGTTTAGCGATCTTTGACGCCATTATCTCGAAGTTTCCACTTTTTGCTTTGATCATCTTGCACTGCGACTCCATCGGCCTCAAGCATTGCCAGAAGTGTGCGCGATATGTGACCCTCATGCTCAACATGACCAGAGTAAACTCCCAGCGTTCTACCTATTTCAGAGTTTTTTAATCCTTCAGAAGGCGCTAGTTCGAGAACTGTTCGTACAAGTGACTTCAGAGTGGCAATCGCAACCTGAGCTTGCTTGTATGTTTCATTCAATACCATTTCGACAACTCCTTTTTCCTTAACTTTTTAGGTGCACACGTGCCCCAAATTTCAACTAAAAACCGTTTTCCATAAAAAGCCAAGCGCTCTGCATGAGCTTGCAGAGGTGTGAAGTGTCTTCCCGGCCCTAGCACCAATGACGGGCTTTGCAGCTCGCCCCAACCTCAAACGCTTCTGCGCGCGACTTGCCGCTGCGCGGACCGCCGTCACAGACAGCACTTCTCCATGGCCACGGCGGAATTCAGCGGCTAGTCTCAGCGGCGAAAAGGGAGAAAACCATGACCCCCAAGGATTTGCAGGCAGTTCTGGCCGAAGGTTTTGCCGACTGGGTGCAGGCGCTGGACCTGACCGTAACCGAGGCAAGCCCGGAGGAAACCACCCTGCGGATGCCACTGACGCCCAATCTGGCGCGCATTGGCGGCATCGTGTCGGGACAGGCCCTGGCTGCATTGGCGGATACGGCGATGGTGCTGGCGGCCTTTGCCCATGGCGGACAGGTGCGCCCGCTGGCCACCACCGATCTGCACACGCAGTTCCTGCGCCCCGGTGTTGGCACTGCCATCCTGTGTCGCGCCGAAGTGGTGCGGGCCGGCAAGGCGCTGGTCTTTGCCCGGGCCGAGATGAATGAAGAGACCAGTGGCAAGTTGGTCGCAACCGCGACCGCCAGCTTTTTTGCGCCTTAAAGCCTGCTCAGCCCGAACCTGGCCGCGGACAGCAGACACAATCCACGCAAGCGGCGGTATTGCAGGCATAGGTTTCAGGTGGCTGGAAGCCATCTTTTGCTATTGCGTGTCACGCCCTCGCCCTTAGGATCGCCCCATGATCCTGCGCCTGTGTCTTGTCCTTTCCCTGCTGGCCTCGTGTGGCCGCCCGTTGGGTGAGGCTGAGCGTAGCTTTTTGTCTGACATTCATGGCGACAGCATCGACATGGATCGCGTGCGGCTGGTCAAGGGCGCGCCGGTGGCCACTGTCACCTTTCGCCGCAAACCCCGGCCCCGCATCACCTGTCGGGAGCGCATTTTCCCACCGGTCAAAGAAGAGCAAATCGTCACCTCTGCGCCCGCAGCCGTGGCCCTGTTCAACAGGATTTTCTTTGTCAAAGACTGGTACACAGAGAGCTATATGCCCGCCTATCCACAGCGGCTCTACCTGGTTGAGGCGATGTTGCTTGCCCATGAGATGACCCATGTCTGGCAATGGCAAAACCGGCGCGAGACAGGGTACCATCCGCTGCGGGCCGCCGCCGAACACAGCGCCACCCCGGATCCCTATTTGTTTGCGCTCGACAAAAGCCCGGATTTCCTGAGTTACGGCTATGAACAGCAGGGCGCCATCGTGGAAGAATACGTCTGCTGCCGGTCTCTTGCGCCACACGCTCCCCGCAGCAAACGGCTGCACGCGATGCTACAGGCGGTCATGCCGGTCTCGGACCTGCCAACAAGCCGGCAAAGCGACGTTTATCTGCCCTGGAAAGAGGCCGAACTGTCAGGGATTTGCAGCTAGATCCAAGGCGCGGTCAGGCTATCAGCTCTGAATGCTTTCCAGATAGGTGAGAAGGGCCGCGAGGGGGCGCGGTGTCGGGGTAAAGACACCGTCCACCTTGATCGGGACCAGATCCCCCTCCAAGAGCGCGCCAAATTCCGGCATCTGCTCGGCTCCAACGCGGCCCCGGCCGTAGCCATCAATCTGTGACAGCACAACTGCGCGGGGGAATGTACCTGCGTGGCGTTTGGTGATCCGGGTCAGATCGGGCGCCTTCACCGCAAGATCACGGGTCGCAATATCTGCATTCACCCCGTGGCAAGAGGCGCAGTTCTGGTTGAAAATCACAGCTCCTTCAGAGGGTTCCGGCATATGAACCTCCACCGCAGCGCAGCTGGACAGGCCAAAGGAGAGCGCCAGCAGGCCCCAAAATACGGTGGATCTTTTCATCTCGGTTTTCCTTGTTCCGGTGGCACTCACGCAGCCTCGTTCATCAGTATATGTAAACTTGCGCCGCAGCGACCTTGCTTTGTGTCAAACCGATGCTTTTGTTTCGCCGCTCCATGAGGCAGTCAGGTAGAAAAGCCCTCCCCGCGCGTCGGCCCTTGCAGTGGCTGCCCCTCTTGGTCAGGATCACAGGTACCACACAGGCACCCAGACAGGCACCGCCCGCAGCGCGCAATCACATCGAACCGGAGATCTCCTGCTTCACTACGCTCTTATCATGCTGGCCGCAGGACTGGGCATTCCCGTCCTTGCCGCCCTCAACGCGGCTTTGGGTCAGACAATCGGCTCTCCTGCGGCAGCTGGTGTTGTGTTGTTTGCCGTGGCTTTCAGCGCGGCAATCGTGTTTTGCCTTCTAACCGGACCCCAGGCGCTATCGCAGGTCAGCAGCGCGCCCAGGCATCTGTTCCTAGCCGGGCTTTTGGTGGCCTTCTACGTGCTGTCGATCACTCATGTGGCGCCACATTTTGGCGTCGGCAATGCGGTCTTCTTTGTTCTGCTGGGCCAGCTGGTCAGCGCCGCTGCCATCGACCACTTTGGCCTGTTTGGCGCTCAGGTCAGCCCACTGACCATGATGCGCGCCACCGGGGTCTCGGTGATGGCCCTGGGCGTCTGGATCACACAACTCGCCTAAGGC
>JAWUWF010000027.1:0-25234 GCA_034111985.1 Pseudophaeobacter sp. | reverse complement strand
GCTGCGCTCGCGTGCCGCCCGTATGCAGCTGGGCTCCTCTTCGACGCGTTCTATTCTCGATTCCGTAGCGCAGCGCATCGACGAAGAGCGCGAAATCACGCGCTACATTGGCATCCTGCTGATTTTTCTGGGACTTTTGGGGACATTTTACGGCCTGGCCACCACTGTTCCGGCTGTTGTCGAGACCATTCGCAGCCTTTCACCGCTGGAGGGCGAAGAGAGCCTGGCAGTATTTAACCGTCTGATGACCGGCCTTGAGGCACCGCTTGGCGGCATGGGCGTGGCCTTTGCGTCGTCGTTGCTGGGGCTGGCGGGCTCGCTGATTGTTGGCCTGCTGGAACTGTTTGCAGGCCATGGTCAGAACCGGTTTTACCGCGAGCTGGAGGAGTGGCTGTCATCCTTTACACGGGTCAGTTTTTCCTCTGGTGAAGAGGGGGAGGGCGGTGAGGCCGGCGTGGTAACCGAAGTTTTGGATACCATGGCGGAGCAGATGGACGCGCTGCAGGCCATGTTCATCCAGAACGCCCAAAGCCGCGCCGAGGTGGACAACAAGCTGTCGCATCTGGTTGATGCGATCACCGATATGAATGCGCGTCAGGACCAGACGGCAAGCATTTCAGGCGCTTTAGACCGGGTGGCTGTGGGGCAGGAAGCCCTGACCGAAATCATGCGCGCCCATGGCGATGTTGGCATGGATGCCGAAAGCCGCATGCGGCTGCGGTCTATTGATGTACAAATGCTGCGCATTCTGGAAGAGATCTCAGCCGGCCGACAGGAAAGCCTTGCTGAATTGCGCAAGGATATTGACCTCATGGTCAAGGCCTTTGCAGTGCCACGCGGCCGCATGCGCCAGCCTCCGGAGCAGGCGCAGACCACAACCCAACCCGGTTATCCACAGGACGAGGAATAGGCTATGGCCCTGTCGCGGCGCAGCGGTCATCGGGTTCAAAACGCGATCTGGCCGGGGTTTGTCGATGCCATGACCGGCTTGCTGCTGGTCCTGATGTTCCTGCTCACCATTTTTATGGTGGTACAGTTTGTTCTGAGCGAAACAATCAGTGGCCAGGAAACCGAGCTGGATGATCTGTCCTCCGAGATTCAGGCCCTTGCAGATGCCTTGGGTCTGGAGGAGCGCGACAACAACCGGCTCAACGCACGTCTCGGGGCGCTCAGCTCCACGCTCTCGACCACCCAGGGTGATCTGGCGCAGGCGCAAAGCGCCATAGACCAACAGCGCGCCGTCATTTCCAGTCTGACCGCAGAGCGCGATCAACAACTTGCGGCTCTGGGGGAGGCGCAAAGCCAGATTACTGCGTTTGAGGCCCAGGTCGCGGCTTTTGTCGCTGGGCGCGAGGCGGCGATTGAAAAAATCGCCGGGCTGACGCAGGACCGTGATCGCCTAACGGCTGAGCGCGGCGCACTGCTGAGCGATCAGGAGGCCCTCAATCTGGCGCTGGCGCAGGCACGGGGAGAAATTGATGCAGGCGCAGAGGAAGCCCGGCTTGCCGCTGCCAAACGCGAAGCACTGGAGGCTTTGATTGCGGATCTGCAATCCGAAGGCGACACCCGCGCGGCTGAGCTGGCGGATCTGTCCAGCAGGCTCAGCGCTAAAGAAGAATCCCGACTGATCGAGGCCGCCGCTGCCGAGGCTCTGCGGGCCAAGCTGGAAAATGCAAATGCTGAACTGACCGCCATGACCCTGTCTTTGGAGCGCCAGCGACAGGAGGCTGAGGATACACTGACCCTTTTGGCCGCCGCCGAGGTGGCGCAGGCGCGTCTGGACAGTGAGCTGGAAAAGGCTCTGACCGCGCTTGAGGCTGCAAAGTCACAGACACAGGACCGCGACGAGCTGGCAGAGCGCCTGACGCGCATTTTGGCGCAGATGCAGGTGACACAATCTGCTGCCGAGGGTCGGGTCTCTGCGCTGGAAACAGAGCTGGACCGTCTGCGACAGGACAGCACCGCCACGCGGGAACGTTTGGCCGCAGACCTTGCAGGTGCCCGTGAGCTGGCGGCGCAGAGCAAGGCTGATCTTGAGGCAGAGCTGGCACGACAGCGGGCAGCAAACGTAGAAACCGAAACCCAGTATCAGGCCGAGCTGGAAAACCTGCAAAACCAGCACGCAGCCGCACTGGTCGCATTGCAGCAACAGATTGCCACTCTGCGCACAGAGGGTGATGCCAGCCGTCGCCAGCTTGAAGCAGAACTGGCGGCGCTGCAGGCAGATGCAGCGTCGGTGATGGCCGGGCTTGAGACAGAGCTTATGCAGGCACAGAACGATCTGGTTCTGGCCCGCAATGCGGCGTCTTCTACGGCGCAAGAGCGTGCTTTGGTTGAGACCCGTCTGTTGCAGGCATTGGATGCATTGGAAAATGCGCAGGCTGCTGCCAGTGACCAGGCCGTGTTGCAGCAACGCCTTTTGGCGGCACTGAATGCCCAGACAGACGCCGAGACCAGCGCCTCTGAACAACGCGATCTGGCGCAGGAGCGGGCAGACCTTTTGGCCCAGGCGCAGGCCGCGCTGTCAGAGCAGCAATCAGTCTCTGCAGAGGCGCAGCGCGAGACCGCATTGCTGAACCAGCAGGTTGCCGCGCTCAGAGAGCAGCTGGGTGGATTGCAGGCCATTCTGGACGACTATCAGCAGCGTGACACGGCCCAGAATGTGCAGTTGCAGAACCTTGGGCAGGATCTGAATGCAGCCCTTGCGCGGGCCGCGTCAGAAGAACGCCGTCGCCGCCTGCTGGAAGAAAGCGAGCGTAAGCGGCTGGAGATTGAAGCGGAGCGTTTGGCAAGTAAGGCTGCGGACCTAGAGACCAAGGCAGAGGATCTGGAACGGTATCGCTCTGAGTTCTTTGGGCGTTTGCGAAATGTTCTGGGCAATCAGGACGGTGTGCGGATTGAGGGTGACCGTTTTGTCTTTGCGTCAGAAGTTCTTTTTGATATCGGCAGCGCCACGCTGTCTGCCGCCGGTGAGGTCGAAATCGCCAAAGTGGCGCGTATTTTGCAAACCGTGGCAGCAGAGATCCCTCCCGAGCTCAACTGGATCATTCGGGTGGATGGTCATACGGATAACACGGCCATGCTGGGTAGCCCCAAATACAGCGATAACTGGGAGTTGAGCCAAGGGCGCGCGCTGTCTGTTGTGCGCTTTATGATTGAAGGTCTGGGCATCGCGCCAGATCGGCTCGCAGCCAATGGATTTGGCGAATACCAACCGGTCAATCCGGCTGATACGCCTGAGGCGCGGGCGCAGAATCGTCGTATCGAGCTGAAGTTTACAGAACGCTGAGCTGGCTTCTTCGCTCTGTGCGAGGAGCGAAGACAGCAGACACGCGGTTAACCTGCGGGTTAAGTTATGAGTCGAAAACCGGGGTTGTCCCCCCCCCGGTTTTGATGTTTGCGTCCCGGCCGCAGCTGGATGTTGCAAGCAGCTGCGGGTTGAAAAAGGGGTTGGTGTTAAAAAGGGGGCGAGGTAGGGCCATACCCACTTTTGGGCGCGCGCACTGTGTTAGGCACGCACTGTTATAGGCACACACTTAGGCTTATTTATGGATGCCACCGGGTCGGTAACTCACCCAAAGTGGGCAAATTACCTGACATTGATGATCCTGCTGATCCGGTCGACTTCTTCTTCACCGCGCATAAAGACCGCGACACCTTCATAGGTGCCCTGGACCCATGCGTCGTCGCGCAGCCGTTTACCGGAGGCCCGGAAAAACTGCGCTTGATTGCGTTCCAGTGCAATTTCGTGGACGGAGAAAAAGCCAGATGGCCCTGAAATGGACAGGCGAATACGGTCGGCTTTTTGTCCGCCAAAGGCATAGGCCCAAAAAACCAGCGCTGGTGCGGTGTCTGAAAGACGCACGGCTTTTACATCGCCGGATTTAATTTCCCGGAAATTAGGAACATAGCTGCTGAAGCCGGCCCCCAAAAAGGCGCCTGCCTCATAGGCGGGCGGTGAGGCCCACAGGTTTTCGCCTTGCGGCTCAGCGTTGCAACTTTTTTTGCCCTGAGGCGCAAAGGGGTCAACGACCTTTCCCTTGTGGCGCAGCGACAAATGCAGATGCGGGAATTGGGTTTTTCCCGAGAGGCCAACCTCGCCAAGCTGGGGGCCGGCCTGCACCCTTTGGCCCTTTTGAACCTGGACCGAGCCGCGTTTCAGGTGACAATATTGGGTTTCCCAGCCGTCTTCATGGCTGATGACCACGCCGTTGCCGCATTCGCGGCCCTTCAGGTTCTCGGCGGTGTCCTTTGTCGCATAGGCATCAGTCATGCTGTCGCGCACGCCCTTGATCACCCCTGGGGCAGCTGCCCGCACGGCCACGCCGCGTCGCATATCTGTCAAGTAGGGCAGGGCGATGTCGGTGCCCTTGTGCCCGGAATAGCTAAGCTGCTGACAGCGGTAATCTTCAGAGCCAGGGCCAGGGTCATGATCGACATATTGCTGGATGTGACAGGTCTCGCCGAGACTGCAGTCAATGGGCCATTGCAAGGTTATATCGCTCGCCGCGGCAGGTGCCGCGACGAGCGAGAGAAAGAACGCTCCGAGTGTAAGCCGCATATTCAGTCGGCAGTCAGCAGGGGCGGTTTGTCTCCGGAGATCCGGGGTTTGATCGGGCCCTCAATGCGCAGGTCCAGTTTGCCATCTTTGATGCCAACCTTGACCAGACCACCCTTGGCGAGTTTGCCAAAGAGAAGCTCTTCGGCGAGGGGCTTTTTGATGTGTTCCTGAATGACGCGGCCCAAAGGACGCGCACCCATGCGATCATCATAGCCCCGGTTGGCCAGCCATTCCGCGGCCTTGCGGGTGAGTTCAATCGAGACATTCCGGTCCATCAACTGAGCTTCCAGTTGCAGAACAAATTTCTCGACGACCTGCAGGATCACCTCTTTTGGCAGCGGAGCAAAGGCGATCACAGCATCCAGGCGGTTGCGGAACTCGGGCGTGAAGGTGCGCTCGATTGCGGCGGTATCTTCTCCCTCGCGGCGATCACGGCCAAAGCCGATAGCCGCCTTGGCCATATCCGAAGCTCCGGCATTGGAGGTCATGATCAGCACGACATTGCGGAAATTCACCGCCCGGCCGTTGTGATCAGTGAGCTGACCATTGTCCATCACCTGCAACAGGATGTTAAAGACATCCGGGTGAGCCTTTTCGATCTCATCAAGCAGCAAAACGCAATGCGGATGCTGGTCGACGCCATCGGTCAGAAGACCACCCTGATCAAAGCCAACATAGCCTGGAGGGGCGCCAATCAGCCGTGAAACCGCGTGTTTCTCCATATATTCGGACATGTCAAAGCGCAGAAGCTCCACACCCAGGGTGTCTGCCAGCTGTTTGGCCACCTCGGTTTTGCCGACGCCAGTTGGGCCCGCAAAGAGATAGTTGCCAATGGGCTTTTCAGGCTCCCGCAGACCAGCACGCGACAGTTTGATGGCGCTGGAGAGCGCATCAATGGCATCGTCCTGCCCAAAGACCACCCGTTTCAGGCTTTTCTCCAGGTCTTTCAGCACCTCGGCATCGTCTTTGGTGACGCTCTTTGGCGGAATGCGGGCGATTTTGGCTACAACAGCCTCGATCTCTTTGACGCCGATGGTCTTGCGACGTTTGCTTTCCGGCACCAGATGCTGGGCCGCGCCCGCCTCGTCTATCACGTCGATGGCCTTGTCCGGCAGTTTGCGGTCATTGATATAGCGCGAGGCAAGCTCCACGGCAGATTTGATCGCATCGGCGGTGAACTTGACGCCGTGGTGTTCCTCGAAATAGGGTTTCAACCCTTTGAGAATTGCGATGGAATCCTGCACGTTTGGTTCATTGACATCAATCTTCTGGAACCGGCGCGCAAGGGCCCGGTCCTTTTCAAAGTGCTGGCGGAACTCTTTGTAAGTGGTAGAGCCCATTGTGCGCAGCTTGCCGCCCTGCAGGGCGGGTTTCAGCAGGTTGGAGGCATCCATCGCGCCACCGGAGGTCGCACCGGCGCCAATCACTGTGTGGATCTCGTCGATGAACAGCACCCCGTCCGGGTGCGCTTCTAACTCGGTCACAACAGCCTTGAGACGTTCTTCAAAGTCGCCGCGATAGCGGGTGCCTGCCAGAAGGGCTCCCATATCAAGCGAGAAGATGGTGGTTTTGGACAGAACCTCGGGAACTTCGCCCTGCACAATTTTGCGGGCCAGCCCTTCGGCAATGGCGGTTTTGCCAACACCGGGATCGCCAACCAGCAGCGGGTTGTTCTTGCGCCGACGGCACAGCACCTGGATGCAGCGTTCGACCTCCTGGCTGCGACCGATCAGGGGATCGATATCGCCTTCGCGGGATTTCGCGTTGAGATCGACGCAGTATTTGTCCAGCGCGCTCTCTTTCTTTTCGCCCTCGGGGGCCGCAGAGCCCAGGGACTCATCTTCGCCCTCAGGGGCGCCGGTAACCGGGCGGGACTCGCCAAAGGCGGGATCCTTGGCCACACCGTGCGCGATGAAGTTCACCGCATCATACCGGGTCATGTCCTGATCCTGCAGGAAATAAGCGGCATCGCTTTCACGTTCGGCAAAGATGGCGACCAGTACATTTGCACCGGTGACCTCTGTGCGGCCAGAGCTTTGGACGTGAATGGCGGCGCGTTGGATAACGCGCTGGAAGGCAGCGGTTGGGACGGCTTCTGACCCATCGACGTCTGTCACCAGGTTGGCGAGGTCTTCCTCAATAAATTCAACCAGCGACGTGCGCAGCTGTCCAAGGTCCACGCTACAGGCGCGCATCACTCGGGCGGCTTCGGGTTCTTCTATTAATGCCAGCAGCAGGTGTTCCAGCGTGGCAAACTCATGGCGGCGCTCATTCGCCAGCGCGAGCGCGGCGTGAATGGCTTGTTCTAGTGTGCTCGAGAATGAAGGCACGGGCGTGCTCCTCTGTTCTTGGGTTGGCCGGGGCGGCTGGCCTGTTTACCAATTGCGCCCCTGCATCAACCATGTCGTCATAGTGTTAGAGTTTGGTTGATAGAACGCCAGCTTCAAGGGCTTTATTGCAGATTTAGGTCACAATTGTTGTGAACGGGGTCAAATTGTTACCTAACTGCCCTGGACGATCCTGGTCGATGTTTTGGTGTTTTGCTCTAAAAACGGTCCTTTCGCAGGCGAATCTCTTTAAATACTTCTGCGTTTTCAGCGCCTTCCATGCCTATGGCGGCTTTTAGTTCTGCTTGATGGGCCCGCAGAAACGGATTTGTGTCCAGTTCAATGCGTAAAAGGGAGGGAACGGTGGCTTCACCGATTTTACGTTTTGCATCGATTTCTGCGACACGTTGCGCAAGAGCCGCATTGTCGGGCTCAACCGTGACGGCAAAGCGGGCATTGGACTGGGTGTATTCGTGGCCGGAATAAACCATGGTTTCGGGCGGCAGGGCCATCAGGCGCTGCAGGCTGTGCCACATCATTTCGGCAGAGCCCTCGAACAGACGACCACAGCCAAGGGCCATCAGGCTGTCAGCCGTAAAGACCGCCTGGCTCTCTGGCAGGTAAAACGCGATGTGGCCAACGGTATGCCCCGAGACATCTAGCACTTTGACCTCTTCGCCAAAGAGATCAAAGCTGGTGTCGTCCTCCAGGGCATGATCCAGTGGTGGCAGGCGGTGGGCATCTGCCTTGGCGCCGTAGACGCGTGCGCCATAGGTGCGGCGCAGCTCTTCGACGCCGTCGATGTGGTCGTCGTGGTGATGGGTCAGCAAGATTGCGTCGAGGCTCCAGCCGCGCACGCTAAGGGCAGATTCGATTGCTGTGGCTTCGGGGGCGTCAACCAGGGCGGTGCGACCGCTCTTGGCATCATGCAGAAGATAGGCGTAGTTGTCGGTGCGACAGGGCAGGGTGATGATTTCAAGGGGCATGGTCTTTCGCCTCCGTATTGTTAAACTGCGTTGTTAAACTGCCTCTAGAGTGGCCCAAGCAGCAGGCACCCGCAATGCATCTTGATGTTCAGGACCTTAGGAACTTTTATTACCGCAGCACGCTGGGCCGTGCGGCGCAGGCCTCGGTGCGCAATCGCCTGCTGGAGTTCTGGCCCGAGGCGACGGGGCAAACCATGGCGGGTTTTGGCTTTGCCGCGCCGCTTATGCGTCCCTATCTGGCCGAGGCCCGACGGGTTATCGCCCTGATGCCGGGACCACAGGGGGTGATGCAATGGCCTGCGGGTATGCCCAATGTTTCGGTCCTGTGCGAAGAGACGCTCTGGCCGATCGAGACGGGCCGGGTCGATCGGCTGGTGGTGATGCATGGGCTTGAGACCTCGGAGCGACCAACGCAGGTGCTGGAGGAGTGCCGACGCGTGTTGGGGCCGGGGGGGCGCGCAATCTTTGTGGTGCCGAACCGGGCCGGGTTCTGGGCGCGCTCGGACAAGACGCCCTTTGGCTATGGGCGGCCCTATACGCTGACCCAGCTGGAAAACCAGCTCAGGCTGCATGAATTCAGCATCGAGCGTCACGCGGCAGCCCTGTACCGGATGCCAAGCCAGAAACGGTTCTGGCTAAAATCTGGCGCCCTGTTTGAGCGGGTCGGCCGACAGCTGCCTGCGATGTTGGCCGGGGGCGTGTTTATGGTTGAGGTCAGCAAGCAAACCCACCCGCAGCGAGGCCACATGACCAAAGTCAGGCGGGCCAACCCGATCCGGGTGCTTGAGGGATTGTCTAATCCGATTGCAGAGCCAGCCTGATCACTGGGGACCGACTGGGGTCTGACTGGTGGCTGAAACGGCGCTGGACGCTGTGACGCCAGACTGTGACGCCAGTTTGGCCACACCTATAGATTCGGTGTTTATTAAAGAGAAAGCATGCCTGCCAGCTTCGTTGCCTTGAAACTGTCCTGAGGTAGATCATCAAATCAGGGCCGCGGAATTTTCAACAGTGTAAAAAGAGATCCCCCTCTGGCCTTTCTATAACCAGTTTATGGCCTGCCGGTTGAGGATGATTCTGTTTTTGGCGATTTACAGTCTGAGTGCTGATTTTGAGCTGCAGTCGGCAGGGCTGTTTGACGCATTCTTGTCGGTTTTGGCCCTTTGGGAATCGTAAATCGGCACTGTTAAGGGGTAAAAATCGACAGTCTTTGCAGAGGCAAAGGGCCGCACTTTGGCTAAGGTGTTGAAAACACAGTAATCAGGGTTTTCACTGTTGCCATTATAGACAGTTGATAGGTTGCTAACGCTCTGTTACATCCACGCTGATTTTAACGCCCTGCCGCTCTGGTGGGGCTCGCTCACGCCCCCGGACGCCGTCTGCCCTCAGACATGCCAACCGGGGCCAAAATGTCGGAAGGGTGGACGTGTCCGAACCAGCTTCGATTTCAGCAGGCATTGCTGCGCGCTATGCCACTGCGGTCTTTGAGATCGCCGAAGAAAGCAAGGCGCTTGATAGCCTTGAAACCAGTATCAATGATCTGGCAGCTGCCCTGGCTGACAGTGACGATCTGCAAAACCTGATCAGCTCTCCGCTGATCACACGGGATGAGCAGGGTGCCGCTATAACGGCGATTGCCACCAAAATGGGTCTTGCACCTGTTCTGGGCAATACCCTTGCTTTGATGGCGCAAAAGCGCCGCCTGTTTGTGGTGCCTGCACTGATCACAGCTCTGCGGGCCCGCCTTGCGGATGCACGTGGTGAAGTGACCGCCGAGGTGATCTCGGCCAAGGCACTGACCAAAACCCAAAGCGACAAG
Source organism: Pseudophaeobacter sp. (assembly GCA_034111985.1). Lineage (GTDB taxonomy): Bacteria > Pseudomonadota > Alphaproteobacteria > Rhodobacterales > Rhodobacteraceae > Pseudophaeobacter. The sequence goes on along the minus strand of JAWUWF010000027.1, from coordinate 15,541 downwards.
CTGGCCAAGACTCTGGCCGAGCGCGTGGGTAAAAAGATTACCATCAATGCAACCGTCGATGAAAGCATCATTGGCGGTCTCGTCGTTAAAGTGGGCTCTAAGATGATCGATAGCTCGATCCGCTCCAAGCTCAACTCCCTACAGAATGCAATGAAAGAGGTCGGATAAATGGGTATCCAAGCAGCAGAGATTTCTGCGATCCTAAAGGACCAGATCAAGAACTTTGGTCAGGAAGCCGAGGTGGCTGAAATTGGTCGCGTGCTGAGCGTTGGTGATGGTATCGCCCGTGTTTATGGCCTCGACAATGTTCAGGCTGGCGAAATGGTCGAATTCCCAGGTGGAATTATGGGCATGGCGCTGAACCTGGAGGCCGATAACGTAGGTATCGTTATCTTTGGCTCCGACCGTGACATCAAAGAAGGTGACACTGTCAAGCGCACCAACTCGATCGTTGACGTTCCAGTTGGCCCCGAGCTGCTGGGTCGCGTTGTGGACGGTCTGGGTAACCCGCTGGACGGCAAAGGCCCGGTCAACGCCAAGAAGCGCGGCATTGCCGACTCAAAGGCGCCTGGCATTATCCCGCGTAAATCGGTTCACGAACCGATGGCAACAGGCCTCAAATCTGTTGACGCGATGATCCCGGTTGGCCGTGGCCAGCGTGAGCTGATCATTGGTGACCGTCAGACCGGTAAAACCGCGATTGCTCTGGACACCATTCTGAACCAGAAATCCTACAATGAAGCAGCAGGCGACGACGAGTCGAAGAAACTGTACTGCGTCTATGTGGCGATTGGTCAGAAGCGCTCTACCGTGGCGCAGCTGGTGAAAAAGCTGGAAGAAGCCGGTGCGATGGAATATTCGATCGTGGTTGCTGCAACCGCGTCCGATCCTGCGCCGCTGCAGTTCCTGGCCCCCTATGCCGCGACCGCAATGGCCGAGTACTTCCGCGACAGCGGCAAGCACGGCCTGATCATCTATGATGATCTCTCCAAGCAGGCTGTTGCCTATCGTCAGATGTCACTGTTGCTGCGTCGTCCACCCGGACGTGAAGCCTATCCTGGTGACGTTTTCTATCTGCACTCCCGCCTGCTGGAACGCTCTGCCAAACTGAACGAAGACTTTGGCTCCGGCTCACTGACGGCTCTGCCCGTTATTGAAACCCAGGGTGGCGACGTTTCCGCCTTTATTCCAACCAACGTGATTTCGATCACCGATGGTCAGATCTTTTTGGAAACCGAACTGTTCTACCAGGGCATCCGCCCTGCCGTGAACACCGGTCTGTCGGTTTCGCGTGTTGGCTCTTCGGCTCAAACAAACTCGATGAAATCTGTTGCGGGTCCCGTTAAACTGGAACTGGCTCAGTACCGCGAAATGGCTGCCTTTGCGCAGTTCGGCTCTGACCTTGACGCCGCCACTCAGCAGCTGCTGAACCGGGGTGCCCGTCTGACCGAACTGATGAAGCAGGCGCAGTACTCGCCGCTGACCAACGCTGAAATCGTCTGCGTGATCTTTGCTGGTACCACCGGCTACCTCGACAAGATCGACGTCAAGGCGGTTGGCCGCTATGAGGCGGGTCTGCTGGCGCATCTGCGCAGCAAACACGCTGATCTGCTCGAGTGGATTTCCACCGAAGATCCAAAGATCAAGGGCGATGCTGCCGACAAGATCAAAGCAGCGCTGGATGAATTCGCCGCAGATTTCGCGTAAGGGGATAAGGCAATGCCAAATCTCAAGGACCTGAAAAACAGGATCGCGAGTGTCAAAGGCACTCGTAAGATCACGAAGGCCATGCAAATGGTGGCGGCGGCGAAACTTCGCCGCGCCCAGGAAGCTGCTGAAGATTCACGACCCTATACCACGCGGTTTAACGCCGTCATGGCTGGGCTTGCGGCTTCGGTTGGCAGCAGCGATAGCGCACCAAAACTGCTGCGCGGCACCGGTAGCGATCAGGTACAACTGCTTGTTGTCATGACCGCTGAGCGGGGCCTGTGTGGTGGCTTTAACGGCAATATCGCCAAGCTGGCGCGTCAAAAGGCGCTCGAGCTGAAAGCAGCTGGCAAGACGGTCAAGATCCTGACCGTTGGTAAAAAGGGCCGCGACGCACTGCGTCGTGACCTGGCTGATGATTTTGTCGGCCATGTGGACCTGAGCGAAGTGAAACGGGTCGGCTATGCCGACGCGCAGAGCATCGCAAAGGATATCCTGACCCGCTTTGACGCTGGGGAATTCGACGTTGCGACAATGTTCTTTTCGGGATTTGTCAACGTTGTGACCCAGGTGCCAACAGCGCAGCAGATCATTCCGGCCTCTTACGAGGGCGGTTCCGCTGAAGAGGCTACGGCCGGTTACGACTACGAGCCCAGTGAAGAGGCGATTCTCGCCGACCTGCTGCCCCGTGGCGTATCGACCCAGATCTTTTCGGCTCTGCTGGAAAACGGTGCATCCGAACAGGGTGCCCGGATGAGTGCGATGGATAACGCCACCCGCAACGCTGGCGAGATGATCGACAAGCTGACAATCGAGTATAACCGCTCGCGTCAGGCCGTCATCACCAACGAGCTGATTGAAATCATTTCGGGCGCTGAGGCGCTCTAAGAGACAACCGGAGACAAACACATGGCAAACGCAAAAGGCAAAATCACGCAGGTGATTGGCGCCGTTGTGGACGTGCAGTTCGAGGATGCCCTGCCGGAAATCCTGAACGCCGTTACCACAGACAACAACGGTAAGACATTGGTTCTCGAAGTTGCTCAGCACCTTGGTGAGAGCACCGTTCGTACCATCGCTATGGACGCAACCGAAGGTCTGGTTCGTGGCCAGGCCGTGGTTGATACAGGCGCGCCTATCTCGGTCCCAGTTGGCACCGCCACACTGGGTCGTATCCTCAACGTCATCGGCGAGCCGGTTGACGAAAAGGGTCCTGTTGATGCAACCGAAACCCGGGGCATCCACGGCGACGCACCTTCGTTCGCTGATCAGTCGACAGCAACCGAGATCCTGACCACAGGTATCAAGGTTATCGACCTGCTGGCCCCCTACACCAAGGGTGGTAAAATTGGTCTGTTCGGTGGTGCCGGCGTTGGCAAAACCGTTCTGATCATGGAACTGATCAACAACATCGCAAAAGTGCACTCGGGTGTTTCCGTGTTCGCCGGTGTTGGTGAGCGGACCCGTGAAGGCAACGACCTTTACCACGAGATGATCGAATCCGGCGTTATCGTTCCCGATAACCTGCCCGAGTCGAAAATTGCACTGGTCTACGGCCAGATGAACGAGCCTCCAGGTGCGCGTATGCGGGTTGCTCTGTCGGGTCTGACCCTGGCGGAACAGTTCCGTGATGACAGCGGCTCTGACGTTTTGTTCTTCGTGGACAACATCTTCCGCTTCACACAGGCGGGTTCCGAGGTTTCAGCTCTCTTGGGTCGGATTCCTTCGGCGGTGGGCTACCAGCCAACACTGGCCACCGACATGGGTGCGATGCAGGAACGGATCTCTTCGACCAAAAATGGTTCGATCACTTCTGTTCAGGCTGTTTACGTTCCTGCGGATGACCTTACTGACCCTGCACCTGCGACCTCGTTTGCGCACCTCGATGCGACAACCGTTCTGGATCGTGCGATCTCGGAAAAGGGTATCTACCCTGCCGTTGACCCGCTTGGTTCGACCTCGCGTCTGCTGGATCCGCTGATCATTGGTGACGAGCACTACAAAGTCGCCACCGACGTGCAGCAGATTCTTCAGCGCTACAAATCGCTGCAGGACATCATTGCCATTCTGGGCATGGATGAGCTTTCGGAAGACGACAAACTGGCTGTGGCCCGTGCGCGTAAGATCGAACGTTTCCTGTCGCAGCCGTTTGACGTTGCTAAAATCTTTACCGGCGCTGACGGTAAGCAGGTTCAGCTGGAAGACACTATCGCATCGTTCAAGGCCGTTGTGGCTGGCGAATACGACCACCTCCCCGAAGGCGCCTTCTACATGGTTGGCGGCATCGACGAAGTGATCGCAAAAGCCGAGAAAATGGCTGCTGACGCGGCCTAAGGAGGGCCCTGATGGCTGATACCATGCAATTCGATCTCGTGAGCCCGGAGCGGAGCCTTGCTTCGCTTCAGGTGAATGCGGTCCTGATCCCCGGCGCGGAGGGTGACATGACGGCTATGCCGATGCATGCACCCACCATTACCACCCTGCGTCCGGGTGTCCTGCGGGTGGAAAGCTCGCAAGGCACTTCGGAGTTTGTGGTCACCGGCGGCTTTGCCGAAATCAGTCCAGAGGCCCTCTCGGTCCTGGCTGAAAAGGCAATCCCGATGGATGAGATGACCCGTGCCCACCTGGACGAGCTGATTGAAGCGGCTCGTCTGACCTACAAGACCGCCCAAGTCGGTGATCAGCCCCATGGGTTGGTTGAAGAAGCAGCCAAGCTGCTGGCGGACATGGAGGCTCTGGGCACGCATATGAGCCTGTAAAGGCCCATACAGCGTCGCCGAGTGTGACCAGAAGATCAATAAACCGGCCCTCCTTTGTGATGGGCCGGTTTTGTTTTTTGAATATTAGAAAGTATTGGTGTGTAATGGTCCAACCGCCGACCAAAGGGACGGCACGCAGGCATATTGGAACGGCAAGAGATGCAGAGACTACGCAATCCACGGATCGGAATTGACCAGGGCGATCTGGTGCTCTTTTCCGAATTCGACAGCGGCGGCAGCATGTGGACCGGCGAGGGCGCGCGTGAGCGGCGCAAGCAGGTCACCTTTCAGGAGGCCTACCGGCGCGCGCCTGCCGTACAGGTCTCGATCTCGATGTGGGATATGGATACCAATGCGGCCATTCGGGCCGAGTTGTTGGCCGAGAACATATCACCTGCAGGATTTGAGGTGGTGTTTCGCACCTGGGGAGATAGCCGCGTGGCACGTCTGCGTACCGCCTGGACCGCGATAGGAGAGCTGCCCTTTGATGATGACTGGGAAGTCGACTGAGCGGCCGACCTGGTCTTTGGTGGTGCGGGGCATGGACGGCAACGACTGGCAGAGGTCAGATACAAAAAGGCCCCGCGCTGCATGCAGCTCAGGGCCTTTTGTCATTCTATGCCGGGTTCAGACACCAGGTGCGTAGAGCGTCTCATAGATCGGGATCAGCGTTTTGTCATCAAACAGCGAAGACACCGAGGTGCCATGCCAGATGTTCAGGATAGCCTGCGTGAACAGCGGGGCTGTCGGCAGGATACGGATGTTGGGTGTGTCCAGGATGTCCTGCGTTGGCTGGATTGAATCGGTCAGTACTAAGGACTTCATCACCGAATTGCTCACCCGTTCAACAGCAGGGCCGCTCATGACACCATGGGTGATATAGGCGTGAACCTCTTTGGCCCCGTTGTCCATCAGGATTTGAGCCGCTTTACACAGGGTTCCGGCAGTGTCGCACATGTCGTCAACAATGATGCAGATCTTGTCGGTGACATTGCCAATAACGGTCATTTCGGCAATCTCACCGGCCTTTTCGCGGCGTTTATCGACGATCGAGAGCGGCGCATTGATGCGTTTGGCCAACTCGCGGGCGCGGGCCACACCGCCAACATCGGGTGAGACCACCATCAGGTCGTCCATACGGTCTTTAAACTGGTTTTTCACATCCAGCGCAAAGATGGGCGAGGCATAGAGGTTGTCTACCGGGATATCAAAGAACCCCTGGATCTGGGCCGCATGCAGATCCATGGTCAGCACGCGTTCGATGCCGGCACCGGTGAGCATATTGGCCACCAATTTGGCAGAAATTGGCGTGCGCGCCTTGGTGCGGCGATCCTGACGGGCATAGCCAAAATAGGGGATCACTGCGGTGATCCGCTGGGCTGATGAGCGGCGCAGCGCATCGGAAATGATTAACAGCTCCATCAGGTTGTCATTGGCCGGATTAGAGGTCGGCTGAATGATAAACATGTCCTCGCCGCGGACGTTCTCGTAGACCTCAACAAAGATCTCGCCGTCGTTAAAGCGTTCAACGCGGGCATCAACCAGTCCTTGGTCGACACCGCGGTGCATGCTCATACGGCGGGCAATTGCGTTGGCTAGTGGGAGGTTGGCGTTCCCAGCAATAAGCTTGGGTTCGTGCAAAGTCGGCATTGGCTGATATCCCCGGCAGCAATGGCTATGTGACAGATTCGTGATCTTGCTCACCGCTTAACATGTGCGTAGCTATGAGCCTAGTTCTAAGCGGGAGAAAACCAACCATGGCCACCATTGATTACTACTTCTCGACCCTGTCGCCCTATGCATACCTGGCCGGAACCCGTCTTGAGGCGGCAGAGGCGCGACACAATGCCCAGATCAACTACAAACCCTTCGACATCATGGCGCTGTTTGGCCGCACTGGCGGCACCCCGCCAAAGGACCGTCACGTCTCGCGTCAGGAGTATCGGGTGATTGAACTGCAGCGTCAGGCGAAAAAATATGACCTTGCGATCAATCTGAAACCGGCGCATTGGCCGACCAATGCAGCGCCCGCGTCTTATGCGATCCTGGCAGCGCAGGCGGCTGGTGGCGGCGATCTGGGCGCACTGGTGCATGGCATAATGCGGGCCGTCTGGGCCGAGGAGCGCGACATCGCTGAAGACAGCGTGATCAAATCCTGTCTCGAAAGCGCCGGCTTTGATGCCACGCTATCGGATAGTGGTCTTCTGGCCGGCGCGGAGAGATATGCGCAAAACCTCGAAGACGCAGTTAAGGCGGGCGTCTTTGGTGCGCCGTTTTATGTAACCGGGGACGGGGCCCGGTTCTGGGGGCAGGACCGCATCGAAGATCTTGAGCAGCATCTGGCGGGCTGACCGTGCCGCAGGAAAACAACAAAATAGAGGATGGCAGTTTGAGCGACATTTACTCCCGTAGTTTTGGCGCGGGGCCGCGCCGGGTTCTGGCTGTGCATTGCTCTCTGGCGCATTCCGGAGCCTGGCGCGGGCTGGCCAGTCAAATGGAGGCGGAGATCACTCTCACCGCCTTTGATATGTATGCCCATGGCCGCAGTCCGGACTGGACCGGCGCGGCTGATTTCCAGACAGCCAATGTCACAGCCGGGCTGGCGCTGTTGGAGGCCGAGAGTGACCCGGTTGACCTAATCGGGCATTCGTTTGGCGCGACAGTGGCCCTGCGCATGGCCCAGGCGCGGCCTGAGCTTGTCAAAAGCCTGACCCTGATCGAGCCGGTATTGTTCGCTGTCACGCGTCTTGAGGCGCCCGAGGCACAGGCTGCGCTGGAGGCTGAGGAGGCCCCCTTTGGAGCGCTCTATGCGGCAGGAGATGTGGAGGGGGCAACCCGTTTTTTCAACCGGATGTGGGGCACAGGCAAGCCAAAATGGGCGGAGCTACCGGAGCAGGCGCGTGCGGCGATGGTGCGGGCGATGCAGCTGGTGCCCCAAAGCTATGAGACGCTCTATCTGGATGACAAGGGGCTGTTGCAGCCGGGGGCGCTGGATCCAGTCGCAATGCCGGTTCTGCTGTTGAGCGGAGGGGAAAGCCAGCCGGTGATGCCCCTGATCAATGAGGGGCTGGCACGGCGCCTGACGGATGCCCGCGCCATTGTGGTGCCGCAGGCCGGGCATATGCTGCCGATCACCCATCCCGGAGAAACGGCGTCGCTGTTGAGAGCCTTTTGGGGCGAGGTCGCGCCATAGATTAACCCATTGCTGGCAGACGTATTTCTGGGCCTTGAGTTAAAGCAGGGCCAGAAACTGGTCGATGTGATCTTTGTTCAGGGCCCAGTCACAAACCAAACGGGCGGCAACCGCCTGCGCAGGATCGCCCTCCAATGGGCCATCCCACAGGTGGTAGGCTGCTCCGGCCTGAAACAGGCGCTGATGGGTGGCGCGGGGCAGGGCGGCAAAAATCATATTGGCCTGTGCCTCGTGCAAAAAGGGCGCGCCCTTCTGGCGCAACCCGTCGGCGAGATAGGCGCAATTTGCGTTGGCCCTGCGGGCGTTGTCACGCCACAGATCGTCGCTCAGATAGGCCAGCATCTGGGCGGACAGATAGCGGTGCTTAGAAAACAGATGGCCGCCGCGCTTGCGCCGCAGCTCAAACTCCCAGGCATGTTTAGGATCAAAGAAGATCACCGCCTCGACCCCCATCAGACCGTTCTTGGTGCCACCAAAACAGACAGCGTCTATGCCGGCTCTCCAGGTCATCTCGGCAGGGGTGCATCCCAGCGCCACCAGGGCATTGGTGAAACGGGCGCCATCCATGTGCAGCGGCAGGCCGAATTCCCGGGTGACCTGCGCAATCGCTTTGATCTCGTCCAGATCATAGATCGTGCCGCGCTCGGTCACCTGAGTGATGGAGACGGGGCCACGTTGGGGACCATGCACGCCACGGGTCTGTTCCTTGGCAATCGTGGCACGCAGCGCCTCGGGCGTCATTTTGTCGTCGAAACCAGCAGCACCGGGCACCAGTGTCAGCTTGGCGCCGCCGGTGTAGAATTCCGGCGCGTTGCATTCGTCCTCATGGATATGTGCAACGGGGGTGCAGAATATGGTTTCAAACGGCTGACACAGCGTCGCCAGTGCCAGAGAGTTGGCAGCGGTGCCGGTGGCGACCAGATGGACTGCGGCCTCGGGGGCCTCAAAGATCTGGCGAATGCGCGCTGTGACCTCTGCCATTTCTGTGTCCGCGCCATAGCCCATGGCGTAGCCGGTGTTTGCCTTTGCCAAAGCCTGCAGAACCTGCGGGGGGACCGGGCCGGAATTGTCAGAGGCAAAAAACATCAGATAGGCTCCTCGATGATGTGATCTTCCCAGTCTTCTTCGGGGGTGTCGAATTCGGAAACGGTCCAGCCGCGCACGGAGACGCCAGCGTCATGGGGGCTGTTGGGATCACCGGTCAAAAGCGGATGCCATTGGGGCAGGGGCTTGCCCTCCCAGAGCAGGCGATAGGCGCAGGTCTGCGGCATCCAATAGGCATGGGTGTCCAGATTGCTGGGCTTAAGCACGATGCATTCCGGCACGAACTGGTGGCGATTTTCATAGTGGGCGCAGTGGCAGCTACTGTCATCCAGCAGGCGGCAGGCCACGCGGGTAAGGGCGACATCGCCGGTGTCCTCGTCCTCCAGTTTGTTGAGGCAGCATTTGCCGCAGCCATCACAGAGCGCGTCCCATTCTTGCGGGTTCAGCTTTGCCAGAGGCTTCTTTTCCCAGAACTTGTTGCCAAGCCCCCGTCTGTCAATGCCCTGTTGGTCAATCTTCTCGCTCATGTGTCAGCCTGCATATCAACGGGGGAAACTGCATCGAGAATATCGCGGGCCCGGTCACAATCGGCAGTCATCTGAGCAATTAGCGCCTCAAGCCCGTCGAATTTCATCTCGGGGCGCAGATAGTCAACCAGAGCGACCGACAGCGTGGCACCATACAGATTGCCGGTGAAATCAAACAGAAAGGTCTCGATATTGGGGTGTTCCCCATCAAACATGGGGCGTACGCCAATGGAGGCCGCGCCCTGATAGCTGCCCTGATGCGCACCATCCAGCACATCGACCAATACGGCATAAACGCCAAAGGCTGGCGGGTGCAGCCCGTCGATGGACATATTGGCGGTTGGAAAGCCGAGGTCACGACCGCGCTGCTCGCCGCCAATCACTTTGCCCTCAATGCGGTGCCAATGGCTGAGCATGGCAGCGGCGTCGCGGGGGCGGCCCTCGCTGAGGGCGGTGCGGATTGCGGTTGAGGAAACGGTGTCTTTGGAATGCGCCATCAGAGGTGCTATGGTGACGCCAAAGCCCATTTCTGCACCAAAGCGCTGCAGGTCTTTTGCGGTGCCACTGCGCCCTTTGCCAAAACAGAAATCCGCCCCGACCACCACATGGCGCAGGCCCAGACCCTCGGCGATCACTTTGCGGGCAAAATCTTCGGGCGGCAGGCCAGAGAGGGCGGCGTTGAAATTCAGCTGATACAGCCGCTCAACACCCAGCTTTTCCAGCCGCGAAGCGCGCGCTTCTGGGGACATCAGGCGAAAGGGGGCTGCATTGGGAGCAAAGAAGGCGCGCGGGTGCGGCTCAAAGGTCATGACCCCCAGCGGCGCATCTGGTGCTGCGGCGCGCGCCAGTTCGATCACCGATTGGTGACCGCGATGAACCCCATCGAAATTGCCGATCGCGACGCTGGCGCCACGATCTTGCTGCTCTACAAATTGATAGTCTTGGATGATGCGCATGCGGTCTGCCTAGCGCTCTGCACAAGGGCTTGCAAGCACCTGATTGTCACAAGGCCGCCCCGAAAGATCAGCCGGGGCAAAAACTGCAACTTGCCCTGCTGCGCGGCCTTAGTCGAACTTGCGCGAGGGGGCCATGACCATGGCTTCGCCCACCAGAACCTTCTTGCCATCGACCATGCAGCGGCAATCCAGTTTGACCCGGCGTTTGTCGATGATGATATCCGTCACCTCGACCTCGGCCAGCACCAGATCGCCGGGCCGCACGGGGGCGAGGAATTTCAGCGATTGGCTCATATAGATGGTGCCGTGGCCAGGCAGCTGCTCTCCGATCACCGCCGAGATCAGCCCCGCCGTCAGCATGCCATGGGCGATGCGGCCCTGGAAAATGGTGTCCTGGGCGTATTCATCATCCAGATGCACCGGATTGCGGTCGGTCGAGACCTTGGAGAACATCTCGATATCTTCGTCGGTGATCACCTTGCGTACAAAGCGCGTCATACCCATCTCGATATCTTCGATGCAGATGGTTCCGCGCGGCATGTTATCCAACATTTGACCCTCCATGAGATCGCCCCTGCCGAGGTGGTCTTGAAATTTTCGAGCGCGTTGCTGCTCTCGTTTGCAACTTTATTACTTTGCAGGTGCAGAAAATCAAGAGGTTTTTGGGGGAGCACAGCATCGGGTCGCAGGGCGTATAATAAAGGCTGCAGCCGCATGGTGCGGCGCAGCCTGTGTCTAAATCGCTGGGTGAAGGTCCACATAAGACCCTGATTAGAAAACAGCTCTCGCAATCAGCGCAGGAAACCGATGCTATAGGTCGGAGAGGATTGTTCCTGATCCAAATAGGCCGCGAGGGCTGCCGGGTCGGGCTGCCGCGCTGTTTTTGTTTCACTGGCCGCAAGGCCGCCGGTGATAAAAAGGGAATCGATGGATTCGCCCATGGCGCCGGCAATGTCTGTGTGCGGCCCGTCGCCAATGGCCAGAATGTCACCGTCCGAGAAATCTGTGCCCAATTCCGTCAGGCGGCGGCGGGCAAGATCATAGATCGGAGGGTGCGGTTTGCCAAAGTAGAGGCTTTCTCCGCCCATCTCGGTATAAAGCCGGGCCAGTGCGCCAGCACACCATTCGCGGGTCTCACCGCGATCCACCACGATGTCGGGATTGGCGCAGAGCAGTTTGATCCCCATTTGCTTGGCCAGCAGGAAATCGGCCCGATTTACATCCGGGTCGGCCAGGGGATCAGTCGGACCACAGCAGACGATGCCTTCGGCCTCAGAGAGGGGGACCCGGGTGATCTCAACCGGATTGTGCATGACATGCAGCGGCTCAAAGAAGCCAGAATCGCGCTGCCAGTCGCCCATGAAGTAGACCTTTTGGCCGACCGCCCCGGTGAACATGGCGTAGCGCGCGGAATCGCCCGAGGTGGCGATGCTGTCATAGGCGTCTTCAGGCACACCAAACTCGCCCATCTGCAGCGCAACTCCTGCGCGGGGTCTGGGAGAGTTGGTCACCAGCACCCCCTTGCCACCGCGGGCGCGATAGGCCTGCAGCGCGGCGACCGCGTCGGGAAAGGCGGAGACGCCATTGTGTACACAGCCCCAGAGATCGACAAACAAGGCCTTATAGCGGTCTGATACCTCGGAAAGAGCAGTGATGATCTGGGACATGGTCTGGCCTCGCAAGAGAAAATCGGTCTGCCACAGCTATGTCAAATCGCAGTCTGTTTGGCCAGTCCTTGACCCATCCTTGGCGTTGGCATGACAGCGTCGCGTCAAGCTGCGCGGAGCCCGCGACCTTGGCTGTGTAAGAAAAAAGGCGCCCCGCAGGACGCCTTTGATTTGTCGTGTCGATGACTTTGCGGATCAATCAGACCTTGAGGTTCGGGATGATCTGCTTTTTGCGGCTCATGATACCGGGCAGAACCACGGCGTCGCCTTCAACAACCGCGCCAAAGCTCTTTTCGGCGACGGATTTTACCAGATCGTTGGGCACCAGCAGCGTGGCTTCCTCGTGCAGGATGTCGACAACAAACAATAGCACCTGCTCGACACCATCTTCGGCGGCGACTGTGGTCATGGTCTGCATCAAGGAGGTCTTACGGTCGAGCACAACGCCGGGGGCGGTTGTTTCCAGAACACTGACGCGGAATTTGGTGCCTTCGACGGTGAATTCCTTGCTGTCCATGCGCAGAAGTTCTGCGTCAGAAAAGGAAGAGACGTCGGATTTGGCGGCAAACATTTCGGCGGCATAGGCGGCGATGTCGATGCCCAGCTCAGCGGCCAGTTTTTCCGCCACGGCGCGGTCGTGATCGGTGGTGGTGGGCGAGCGGAATTCCAGCGTGTCCGACAGGATGCAGGTCAGCGCCGCGCCTTTGATGGCTTCGGGCATCTTCGCCATGTCGTCACCGATCAGGTCATGCATGATGGTGGCGGTGCAGGCGAGGGGCCGGATGGTGATGTCGATGGGGCCTTTGGTCTCGAGGCCGCCCACCAGTTTGTGGTGGTCGATGATGGCCTGAACGTCGGCGCCATTGATGTTGGCAGGCAGCTCGGCTGGGTTGTTGGTATCTACGATAACAACTGGCTGGCCATCGGCCACATCTGCGATGATCTCAGGCTTGTCCAGGTTCCAGCGCTGCAGCATGAAAGCCGCCTCGGTGTTGGGCTCGCCAAGCAGTTTTGCTTCGGCAGCAACGCCTTTGATCTCAGAGAGGTACCAGGCCCAGACGATGGGAGAGCCGGTGGAATCGGTATCGGGAGATTTATGGCCAAAAACTTGGACGGTCATCTTGCTATCCTGTACACTTAATGGAGTTTGCGCGCCTTATAGGCTGAGAGGGCAGGCTTGTCACCCCACCTGCGCTGCATTGCTGCATTGCAGCATGCGTCTGGCAGCGCGGTGCCCCCAGCCTGTGAGAGGCCAGGTTTTGAAATGGCCCGCTGGATCGTCGCGGTTGAAAATTGGGGTGGACCCAATTTGCCGGGGCGACTTTTTGAGCCTGCTTCAGATGTGTGCTTTTGTTCACCGGGGGCTGTGCGTATGGTCGCCGCCATGGAACGTGAAGATCAACTTTATCCGCCGGTAAAAGCCCTGCTCGAAGCGCAGGGCTACGAGGTCAAGGGCGAGGTGGGCGCAGCTGACGTGATGGCGCGTCGCGGTGGCGAAGACCCGGTGATTGTCGAGCTGAAGCTCAGGTTTTCATTGTCGCTGTTTCATCAGGCGGTGACGCGTCAATCGGTGACGGATCTGGTCTACATTGCGGTGCCCCGGCCAACGGGGCGACAGGCGCGCAGGATGCTCAAGGATAATCTGGCGCTGTGCCGTCGTCTTTGTCTGGGCCTGATTCTGGTGCTGCCCGACGGGCGCTGCGAGGTGCAATGCGACCCCGGCCCCTATGCGCCGCGCAAATCAAAGAAGCGCCAGCAGCGCCTGTTGCGGGAATTTGACCGTCTGCAGGGGGATCCCAACGCGGGCGGCGCCACACGCCATGGGATCGTCACCGCCTATCGACAGGACGCGCTGCGCTGCGCCGCCTTTCTGGCGGGCGCCGGGGCCAGCAAGGGGGCCGAGGTTGCCAAAGCCAGCGGGGTCGCCAGAGCCACTGGCTTGATGGCCTCTAACCATTATGGCTGGTTCGAACGGGTGGAAAAAGGCATTTACCAACTTACCGAGACCGGGCGTGACGGGTTGAAACACTGGGCCTATAGCTGGGAAGCCGAAGGGGAGGGCGCGCCTGAGGCGCCTGCGCCATAACGCGACCGTGCCCGGCGAAATGAATGCTGCTTAGCGCAGTAAAAATTTCCTACTCAATGGTTGACACAGGCGCATCCCCTGCATACCTATTCGTTCGTTAGCACTCATCAGGTGTGAGTGATAACGCCGCTGCAGAAATGCGGAGGCACCCTAAAGATAACAACCTTTGAGCCTTATAAGGAGCTGCAAAGATGGCCTTGAAACCACTCCACGACCGCGTACTTGTTCGTCGCACTGAAAGCGAAGAAAAAACTGCTGGTGGTTTGATCATTCCCGAATCCGCCAAAGAAAAGCCCAGCGAAGGCCAGGTCGTCGCAATCGGCGAAGGCGCACGCAAAGACAGCGGTGAGTTGATCGAAATGGCAGTTAAAGCCGGCGATACCATCCTGTTCGGCAAATGGTCCGGCACAGAAGTCACCGTCGACGGCGAAGAGCTGCTGATGATGAAGGAAAGCGACATCATGGGCATCATCGAGTAAGCCTTAGAGCTTCTCTGATCCCACGATATTTCGCTGACACACAAAGATTTTCTCGAGGAGAATAAAACATGGCTGCTAAGGACGTCAAATTCGACACCGACGCTCGCAACAAGATGCTGCGCGGAGTAAACATTCTTGCTGACGCTGTCAAAGTGACCCTGGGCCCCAAGGGCCGCAATGTCATTCTGGACAAAAGCTTCGGCGCACCCCGCATCACCAAAGATGGTGTATCGGTTGCCAAAGAAATCGAACTGGAAGATAAGTTCGAAAACATGGGCGCCCAGATGGTCAAGGAAGTTGCTTCCCGGACCAATGACGAAGCAGGCGACGGCACCACTACTGCCACCGTTCTGGCCCAGGCTATCGTCAAAGAAGGCCTCAAGCAGGTTGCTGCTGGTCTGAACCCAATGGATCTGAAGCGCGGTATCGACCTGGCAACTGCCACTGTCGTTCAGGGCATCAAAGACATGGCGCGCGAAGTCAAAGACTCCGCTGAAGTTGCACAGGTTGGCACCATCTCCGCCAACGGTGAAGCCGCCATCGGCCAGCAGATCGCAGACGCGATGCAAAAAGTTGGCAACGAAGGCGTGATCACTGTCGAAGAAAACAAAGGCCTGGAAACAGAGACCGATGTTGTCGAAGGCATGCAGTTCGACCGTGGCTACCTGTCCCCTTACTTTGTCACCAACGCTGACAAGATGATTGCAGATCTGGAAGACTGCATGATCCTGCTGCACGAGAAGAAACTTTCTTCGCTGCAGGCAATGGTTCCACTGCTCGAGCAGGTGATCCAGTCGCAGAAGCCTCTGCTGATCATTGCTGAGGACGTCGAAGGCGAAGCGCTGGCAACTCTGGTTGTCAACAAACTGCGCGGCGGTTTGAAAATTGCTGCAGTGAAAGCTCCTGGTTTCGGCGATCGCCGTAAAGCCATGATGCAGGATCTGGCCATTCTGACCGGCGGTCAGGTGATCTCCGAAGATCTGGGCATGAAGCTTGAGTCTGTCACCATGGATATGCTGGGCACTGCCAAGAAAGTCGAAATCACCAAAGACGAGACCACCATCATTGACGGTGCCGGCTCTAAAGCCGAGATCGAAGCCCGTGTGGGTCAGATCCGCGCTCA
>JAWUWF010000026.1:0-9217 GCA_034111985.1 Pseudophaeobacter sp. | reverse complement strand
CCGGAGCGGGCGACTGATGGAAAGCACCTCTGGGGCTTTTGCTACGCCAGGAAAGGGGGCGGCTGTGGCCACCCCCTCCAGCGCCTTAAGCGAGGGCTATCGCGCTCTGGTCATCCGCAGGATGATCCGCTTGGGCGGTGCTGTGCTGCTGCTTGCCGCTCTTATTATTGCCGACATCCTGACGGGGCCTGCGATGTTACCGGTTGGAGATGTTTTGCGCACATTGTTGACGCCAAACCAGGTCGAGGCGCTGATGCGGGTGATTGTCTGGGATATTCGACTGCCGATGACCTCAATGGCCATTCTGGTGGGGATGTCGCTGGCAACGGCCGGCGTGCATATGCAGACCATTCTGGGAAACCCTCTGGCGAGCCCCTATACTCTTGGGTTTTCCGCCGCTGCCGGCTTTGGAGCCGCACTGGCCATTCTGACGGGGGTTACCCTGCCTTTGGTGCCCTGGCTGACCATTCCCTTGGCGGCTTTTGTCATGTGCGCGGCGGCGGCCACTGTGGTCTTTGCCTTTGCCCGTATGCGCGGAATGAGCCCTGAAATCATGGTGCTGGCTGGCATTGCTACGCTGTTTTTGTTCCAGTCGGCGCAGTCTCTGGTGCAATATATGGCCTCGCCCGAGGTGCTGCAGTCCATTGTCTTTTGGCTGTTTGGATCCCTGCTAAGGGCCAACTGGATGAATGTGCCTATTGTCGCGGTGGTCTTTGCCGTCTCCAGCCTGGCTGTGTTGCCCAATCTCTGGCAGCTCACGGCACTGCGTCTTGGGGATGCCCGTGCCGCAGCGATTGGCATCAATGTCCAGGCCCTGCGGATAAAGCTGTTTGGTCTTGTTGTTTTGCTGACGGCCGGTGCCGTCGCTTTTGTTGGCACCATTGGGTTCATTGGCCTGGTGGCGCCGCATATCGCGCGCATGCTGGTGGGCGAAGACCAGCGCCTTTTGCTGCCGATGTCGGCGCTGATGGGGGCTGTCATCATGACGGGGGCCTCTGTCCTGTCAAAGGTGGTCTCGCCCGGCGGCGTGATCCCCATTGGCATTGTCACGGCGATTATCGGCGTGCCGTTTTTGTTTTTCCTCATTCTGCGCGGCCAAAGGAGGCACTGGTGAGCTTTTCGATCAGCGACCTGAACGTGCGCTATGGACGCACCCCGGTCATCCGGGCGGTGAGTGATCAATGGCCGACTGGCCAGATCACCGCATTGATCGGGTGTAACGGGGCTGGCAAGTCAACCTTTCTCAAGGCTCTGGCAGGTCTGACACCGGCGCAGGGAGACCTGCATCTTGAGGGAGAGCCGATGTCTTTGGCAGATCGTCGTCACCACATCGCCTATATGCCGCAGGACACCAGTGCCATGTCCTCTTTGACGGTGCTTGAAGTCGTTCTGTTGGGGCGTGTCAGGACCCTGGGCATGCGCGTGCCAGCCTGCCTTGTGGACGAGGCCATGTCGGCCCTGTCGGTGTTTGGGCTGACGACCTTTCACACAAGGCGGTTGGATGAAATCAGCGGTGGTCAACGCCAGTTGGTCTACCTTTCACAGGCCCTTTTTCGCCAGCCCAGGGTGCTGTTGCTGGACGAGCCAACTGCGGCTTTGGACCTGCGTCACCAATTGCTGGTTCTGGAGCGGCTGCATCTGCATGCCCGCCAGAATGGAACGGCCATCGGCGTCGCGATGCACGATCTCAATCTGGCTGCACAGTTTGCCGACAGGCTTATCGGTCTGCAGGGAGGTCAAAAGATTGCCGCTGGCCCGGCCGAGCATGTTCTGACGCCTGCCAATCTGAAGAGAATGTATGGCATCGAAGCGGATGTCAGCCGCGGCGCATTTGGTCAGTTGCAGGTTTTTCCCCTGCGGGCGGCACTATAAGACTGTTTCTTGGTGCTGTGACCGGCGTCCTTGGCCTGTTCCCGTCCGGGATCGGGCAGTTATGCGGCCTGCACGTCTGTGTGGCTTAGGGCGGCTGAAACCGCGATCTTTGGGCGTCAACCTGGGTGAAAGAGGCTATGCCTTCTTTCCCCAGATTGATGCCCAAAGGGGCTTATCCGGCTTGCGGTGCGGAGTGTTCCGGAGTGGTGAGCAGGGGTTGGAACGCTGCTTGCGAGGCATAGGCCTCGGGGGGCTCCGGGGCCTCGAGTGTCTGGGATTCTGGCGGAAAGGTGTCTGTCACCTCAAGATGCGCTGGAGGCAGGCCGCGCTGCGAACGGGCATGAGCCATGTCAAAGGCGCGCTCCAGCATCCGGGTGAACCCCAGGGTGTCAAAGAGCGGCGTCGTGAGGCGGTTACGCTGCAATTTGGAGCGCAGGCTGGCCAGGGCATCGGGATCACGCGCCAGTGCCAGTGCACGGGCCTCATAGTCCTCAACGGAGGTGGCGATCATCTCAGGCAAGCCAACGGCGCTGACCAGGCTGGCACCAACACGGGCCGCAAATTGCTGTCCGGGACGCGTCAACACAGGCACACCTGCCCAAAGCGCATCGCTGACTGTTGCATGGCCGTTGACGACAAAGGTATCGAGGACAAGATCCGCAACCTGGTGTCGCGCAAGATGGTCTGCCTGAGGGACGCGCGGTGCAAATATCAGGCGGTTGGGGTCCTGGCCGCGCTGCTCGGCCTCGCGGCGCAGATTTGCCTTGGCGCTCTCACCGCCATCCAAAAGCCAAAGCACACTGCCCTCAACCTGATCCAGCAGGCGCATCCAGATATCAAATTCCGCAGGAGTGATCTTGTAGCTGTTGTTGAAGGAACAAAAAACAAACCCGTCATTGGGCAATCCGCAGTCCTTGCGGGTGAATTGCCGACCCAACACGGATCTTTTGTTGTCATTGACCTGATGGCTGTGTGGCATGCGGATCAGATATTCTTCAAAGAAGCGCTCGCTGCCGGGGGGGCAGCTGACATGGTCGCAGATGAAGTAATCCAGCGCCGTTGTGCCCAGCGTGCCGGGAAAGCCGAGATATGACATTTGCACAGGCGCCAGCCGGTGGGCAAAGAGCGCCGTGCGACTGTCTGCGTTAAAGCCTTTCAGGTCGACAGCAATATCAAGCCCATCCTGTTTCACCATCTTGACGACCTCGGCGTCGGACATCCGGCTGATGTCCCTGAAACTGGAAACAGCCGATGCCACACGGCTGCGCATGGCATCAACCGGGGCTGTGTCATAAGAGTAGGCGATGATGTCAAAGCGGCTTTGGTCGTGAGCTTCAAACAGCCCGGCCATCAGGTGCATGGTGGCGTGATCGTGATAGTCCGAAGAAAAATAGCCAATGCGCAGCCGTTGCGGACGCGTCGTTGCCTCAGGCTCTGCGACCAGCAGGGGCGCCGGCTGCACATGGGGCAGGCGCGCCGTTGCATAGGCCTGCGTGCGCAGCCGCAGCAGGTCCGGATTGTCTTCAAACGTTAGGGCAAAGAGCGGCGCACAGGGCCTGCCGGTGAGACCGAGTTGGCGGCGATTGTGCTGGTATTCCGCGATCCAGGACCAATCGTTGAGTTGGGCCTGGGCATGCAGTTTGGCGGCACGCGCGCTATCATCGGCGGGATTTTTTTCCAGCACGGCTTCAAAGCCCGCAATGGCTTGTTGCGTGTCGCCCGCCAGTGTTTGCAATTGCGCCAGATTATACTGCGCCTCAACCAGCTGGGGTGCCAGTGCGATTGCCTGCTCCAAGAGGGCCTTGGCCTGATTTTTTTGCCCAGCTTTCAGCAAGGCATTGCTGTAGTTAAAGAGGATCTCTGCATTTTGCGGCGCCTGTTTGGCGGCTTGCGCGAACATTGGAATGGCCTCAACCAAACGCCCGTGGTCGAGCAAGGTGTTTGCCATATTGGTCAGGCTGCTCAGGTGACCTGCATCCAGAGACAGGGCCTTTTTATAAAGCGCCAGCGCATTGTCGGTATGGCCCTGGGCGCGGTAGACGTCTCCCAGGCTGCAAAAGGTTGCAGGATCTCTGGGGTTGAGCTCGCAGGCCTTGTTGAGGCAGGTCGCCGCTTCGTCCAGGTTCTTTGCGTGCAGATGGCAATTCCCCAGAATATCCCACAGAAAATGGGATTTGCGGTATGTGTTCAAAAGTGCGGCGCACCTGGCCGCAACTGAGGTGTGCAGCCCGGCGTCAAAATCAGCCAGCAGGCTGCTTTGCTGATCCAAAGGGGGATTTAGGTCTGTTTGCACGCGATTTTGCAGCGTGTCCAAGGCGTCCCGTGCGCGGGTGTTCTTTGGGAACTTGGCAAGAATGTCGCCGTATATCTTGGCGGCGTCCGCGTGCCTTTTTTCCTGCTCCAGTTGGTTGGCCTTGTTCATGGATATAGCGATGGTCATGGAATCCTATCTCACAGTCTCGCAAAGGGCGGCCAGGCGTCGTTCTGAGACCTTCAGGCCGGGTCCTTCTATGGATATTCCAAGGGAATTAAGATTGAGTTGCCTCAAATTTGAACGGGAGCAACAGAGTGTTTCCGAGGAGTTTCCTGCCTCAGTCCCTGACGGTTTTGGTGGCGTTGCCCTTGCAAAAGAATTGTTTTTCCGCAGTGTCCCGCCTAGGCTGGGCTAAAATGACAGCAGGCGAGATGGCGGGCAGGATGACATGAGCGAGCAACACCAAAACCCCTATGTAGGCCTGCCGGAAACTGCCTTTTGGAAAACCGCAGTTGCGGCCAAGAACCCGCTTGAGATTTCGCAGCTGTGGCAGCCAAAATTTGCGGTGGCTCCCGACCACAGGGTCATCACAGCAGGCTCTTGTTTTGCCCAGCATTTTAGCCGGGCTCTGGTGGCGCGCGACTATAAATGGATGGACAGTGAACCGGCGCCAAAGCTGTTGAGCGAGGCGCAGGCGCAGGCGTTCAACTACGGGATCTTCTCGTTTCGCAGCGGCAATATCTACACCGCCCGGATGCTGCGACAATGGCTGAGCTACGCCTTTGAAGAAGAGGAGCAACCGGCTGAATACTGGCAGAGGGGCGGGCGGATTTATGATCCGCTGCGTCCGGCGATCGAGCCGGATGGCTTTGCGAGTGTGGCAGAGATGCAGGCCTCGCGCGCGGCAACCCTGGCAGCGATTCGCAAGGCGGTGACAGAGGCGGATGTTTTTGTCTTTACCATGGGGCTGACCGAATGCTGGCGCCATCGCGAAACTGGCCTGGAGTACGCCATGTGCCCGGGCACCGTGGCCGGTGACTATGATCCGGCCTGTCATGAATTTGTCAATCAGGGCTATGCTGGCATCTGGCGGGACATGCGCGCGGCGCTTAAAACACTGCGCCGTGCCAATGCCAAATTGAAGATTCTGCTGACGGGCTCGCCGGTGCCGCTGACCGCGACCGCCTCGGGACAGCACGTTTTGACGGCCACCTCGCATTCCAAATCGGTCCTGCGCGCCGTGGCGGGCGAGCTGGCAGCGGATTACAAACAGGTCGATTACTTCCCGTCCTATGAGATTATCACGCACCCGGCCTATCGAGGTATGTTCTACGCGCCCAACCAGCGCAGCGTTGTGCCCCAGGGCGTCAATCATGTGATGGAGAGCTTTTTTGCCTGCCAGAACGAGACCTTTGCCTGGGTAAAGCGCAAAGCCAGCCGGGGGGCAAAACAGCAGGGGGTGAGCAAGGAAGCCGCTGCCAGTGACGGGGCGGTGATAAGTGAGCGGGCGGTCAAATGTGACGAGGAGTTCCTGGATGCCTTTGGATAAAGCCGCGAAAAACAACGCACCTCGCAAGACACAGCAAAAGCCGCTGCGGTTCTGCGTTTTTGGCGACAGTCATATTGCCTGTATCAAACATGCGCTGGACGAGGATCTTCTTGATCTAAAGGGAGTAGCGCTGGAATTCTGGGGTGCCCCGGGCCCGCAGTTTCGCGACCTTCACTTTGTCGAAGGCCAGCTGGTGGGCACCACCGAGGCGGCGCGGGACAATCTGGCAAAGATCAACCCGGCGCGCAGCGCAGCGCTGGTGCCGCAGGATTTTGATGGCTTTTTGTTCATCGGCTGCCGGTTGCGCCTGTCTGAATTTCTGGTGCCGCTGTTGCTAAATCAGGCCGGAAAGCCGGGCTACGTCACGGCGGCGGTGCGCGACCTGATGCTGCGCCGCTGGCTGGAGGGCTGTCGCTGGTATCGCGCCGCGCGGGAGTTTGCCAAGGAAAGGCCGGTGTATTTTTCTCCCGCAGGGTTCCTGAACGATGGCGTGCTCAGCGAAGAAGATGTGACCAAAACCATCAATACCGAGGCCACGGCGGCTGACCGCTGCGCGCTTTGGGACCCGATGCAGCAGGCCATGGCTGGCGACAATATCCAGCTGCTGCGGCAGCCGGAAGAGACCGTCACGCGTGGCGGGTTGACGGCGCGCAGCTATGCCACCACCCTTGGATCACAGGATGACGATGCGGTTCACAAAAACGGCGCCTATGGGGCGCTGATCCTAAATCAGGCACTGGCGCAGATGCGGCTGTCGCAGAAAACAGCCTAGGGCTTGAAATCGAGGGCTGTTGGCGTTAGATGCCGCAGACCCTGCTAGCAGAGAGATACAAGGCACATGGCCACCATCAATCCCGTTCAGTTCATCCAGCAAGTCCGTGCCGAGGTGAGCAAGGTCGTCTGGCCTACCCGTCGCGAAGTCATGCTGACCACAGTCATGGTCTTTATCATGGCTGCTTTGACTGCAGTTTTCTTTGCCATTGTTGATCTGCTGATCCGTTTTGGTCTGCAGGAACTGTTGGGCATATTCGGCTAAAAGAACGCGGCTGGTACACGATGCAGACGGTGCCCAGTGCAGACGGGGCCGCCTAAGCTGACGGTACTCACCAAAGGCCGCAAACTAGCGGCGCCGGTAATGCGATTGCAGGGCGTTTAAACAGGTCAGCCCCTATACCCCTGACCAGGCACCCCATTCAAACAAGCCTACACAAAACCCGGCCCGGCCCTTGATCTTGGCCGCATTGGCGGGTAGGTGAGCCACAACCTCTGACGTGGGCGCGTGGCGATTCGAGTTGCGCGCCGATTTTTGTTCAGGCACTGCATGTGTTTGACGCAGGATTACGGCAGAAATTCATATTCACTGGCGGTGACACTAGTCTGTCGCCCGGCAAAACAAGGACGGTCAAGTTCATGGCGAAACGGTGGTATTCGGTCAGCGTTCTTTCGAACTTCGAAAAGAAAATCGCAGAGCAGATTCGCACCTCGGTTGCCGAACAGGGGCTTGAGGATGAAATCGACGAAGTACTGGTCCCCACGGAAGAGGTGATCGAGATTCGTCGAGGCAAGAAAGTCACGACAGAACGGCGCTTTATGCCCGGCTATGTGCTGGTGCACATGGAGATGTCTGACCGCGGCTATCACCTGATCTCTTCGATCAACCGGGTCACGGGTTTCTTGGGTCCACAGGGCCGCCCGATGCCAATGCGCGACGCCGAGGTTCAAGGTATCCTGGGCCGTGTCGAAGAGGGCATCGAGGCACCGCGCACTCTGATCTCCTTTGAGATCGGTGACCGGGTCAAGGTCAACGATGGTCCGTTTGAGGACTTTGATGGCATGGTCGAAGGCGTCGATGATGGCACACAGAAACTGAAAGTCTCGGTTTCGATCTTTGGCCGGGAAACCCCGGTCGAGCTGGATTTCACTCAGGTCACCAAACAGTCCTGATGGCATTGGCGCAGGTCCCCTAGGGGCCCGCGCTATTATTGTGGGAGGCGAGGGCGCCGCGGCGCGCAACCCAGACCACACGACAAGAAGGCCCAAGGGACGCGTCCTGCGGGTGTTGTAAAAGGAGAAGGCCAATGGCCAAGAAACTCGTCGGCTCTATGAAGCTGCAAGTCGCTGCCGGTCAGGCAAACCCATCGCCACCAGTTGGTCCGGCTTTGGGTCAGCGCGGCATTAACATCATGGAATTCTGCAAGGCGTTCAACGCTAAGACCGCAGATCTGGAGCCCGGTGCGCCGTGCCCAACCGTGATCACGTATTACCAGGACAAGTCCTTCACCATGGAAATCAAGACGCCTCCTGCGTCTTATTACCTGAAGAAGGCTGCTGGCGTTAAATCCGGTGCCAAGACACCTTCGCGTGAAACCGTTGGTACTGTTACTCCTGCTCAGGTGAAAGAAATCGCCGAAGCAAAGATGAAAGATCTGAACGCCAACGATATCGAAGCGGCGATGAAGATCATTCTGGGCTCTGCCCGGTCTATGGGCATTGAGGTGAAGTAAGATGGCAAAGCTCGGAAAACGTACACGCGCCGCCCGCGAAGCTTTCGCTGGCAAAGCCAACCTCTCTGTTGAAGCCGCTGTTGCACTGGTTAAAGCCAGCGCAACCTCGAAATTCGACGAGACCATTGAAATCGCTTTGAACCTCGGCGTTGACACCCGTCACGCGGATCAGATGGTTCGTGGTGTTATCGCGCTGCCAAACGGCACCGGTAAATCCATGCGCGTTGCTGTCTTTGCTCGTGGTGCCAAGGCTGACGAAGCCACGGCCGCTGGCGCAGACATCGTTGGCGCAGAAGACCTAATGGAAGCCATTCAGGGCGGCACTATCGACTTTGATCGTTGCATTGCCACTCCTGACATGATGCCCGTCGTTGGTCGTCTGGGTAAGATCCTCGGCCCACGTAACCTGATGCCTAACCCCAAGGTTGGCACCGTGACCATGGACGTTAAAGCGGCTGTTGAAGCGGCCAAAGGCGGCGAAGTCCAGTTCAAAGCGGAAAAAGGCGGTGTTGTGCATGCTGGTGTTGGCAAAGCGTCTTTTGACGAAGCCAAGCTGGCCGAAAACGTCAGCGCCTTTATTGACGCTGTTGTCAAAGCCCGTCCATCGGGCGCCAAAGGTGCCTACATGAAGAAAATCGTACTTTCTTCCACTATGGGCCCTGGCGTGACTCTGGACGTGGACGGCGCTGTCTCTGAGTGAGATAGACCTGCGGTCTGACACGGATTTGAATGGGCGGGCCTTTGGGTGCCGCCCATTTTCATTTGTATTTGCATTAAACTGTCGCAGTCTTGCTTCTGCTTTCACGTGGCGGGATATTTACCGCTTGGATATCCCTTAAATTGGCAGTAATACGACCAAGAGATAAAGCGTGCGATTCGTCGTGCGCGTTATTTCATTTCGTCCAAGATGGTGGGTGGCCTTTCGATCGGGCCTTAATCTCCCTCCTGAGACGGGTACAGACCAAGAAGATCGAGGGTTTTCATTCCCTCGGGCGGATTTGGCTCATCCCGTAAAACGGACCTGAACGCCGGGCCATC
>JAWUWF010000025.1:0-10454 GCA_034111985.1 Pseudophaeobacter sp. | reverse complement strand
GCGGGGGCGCGGCAGTGGACATATCTACCCCTGTAGAGTGTGGCGAGGGCAACACAGACGCGAGCTGCGTGGGGCTATTTGTATTCCAGAATTCCGCGATTTTTCCCCTGCAGCCGGTTCCACCAGTATTCCGCAACGCCTGCGCATTCGGCGAACTTTCCCAGCACCGAGAATAATCCAGGAAAAAGCCCCATCCGGCGCGACAGGCGCAGCCACTGCACCGGGTAGATCAGCCCGCCAATGAGGGCCCATGGGGAGAAAACCACAGCGGCGATGAGCAGCAAAAGTGGCAGAAAACCGCCCCAAATCACGGCACGCCGTGTCTCGCGGACCCAGTGCCGCTCGGGCGGGGCCCCATGCAGAGCGGCGCCCTCGGCAAAGGCATGGCCCGCCCGGCGGCTGCGCTTCCACCATTGGTCAAACCGCAGCATCTGGGCGTCATGCTGGGTCATCTCGGCGTCGAGGCGCCAGATTGTCCAACCCGCCTGACGCAGGCGCAGACACATTTCGGGCTCTTCTCCGGCGATCAAATCAGCGCGGTAGCCTGTGACTGCGCGCAGCGAGTCCAGCCGCATCAGGGCATCGCCACCGCAGGCCTTGGCCTCCCCAATCGGCGTGTTCCACTCCCTGTCGCAGAGCTGGTTATAAATAGAGGCCTCGGGGAAGCGCTCGCGCCGCCGCCCGCAGGTCACAGCCACCTTTGGGTGCTGCTGTAAAAAGGTGGAGGCCTGCGCAATCCAGGTCGGGTCAACCGTGCAATCACCATCAACCAGCTGCACCAATCCGCCCTCATCTGCCAGCTGGTCAAGCCCGGCATTGCGGGCACGGGCGGCGGTAAAGGGCTGCGACATGTCCAGGGCAACAACCTCGGCGCCGAGCGCCCTGGCCGCGGCAACAGAGTCGTCGCTTGAGCCGCTGTCGACATAGATCAACCGCTGCACCTGAGGTTTCAGAGACTCAAGGCAGGCCAGCAGGCGTGCGCCCTCATTGCGGCCAATGACAACGGCGCTGATTGTCGGCCCTTTTGGATGTTGCTGCTCAACCATGCGGGGCCTCTTTGGTCTGTGACACGGCTGCCCTCTGGGTCAGGTAGGCTGAATAGGCGGGATCCGCCTGCAAAAATCCCTGCTTTTGCAACGCGGCGATACCACTATAAGGCTGCGCCTGCGCCGACCACAGGCTGAGGTTCGGCTCCTGTGTCAGCACCGAGAGGCGCAACCGATCCTCGCCATGGGCAATTGAGGCCCGGGCCTGAGAGGCCCTGTCCCGTGCCAAGGCGTCATTGGCGAATTTGTAGTGCTTGATAAGGGCGCTCATCGGGGCCAGGCGGACCCCGGTTGAGGCATGCGGATGCACCGCCGCCTGCACGCCGGTGCCGACAAAAATCAGGGGGTGTTTGCTGAGACAGCAGGTCTCGCCAAAGACCTTGCCGCGTATGCCGCCAAAGAGAACAGATGGCGCGGGAGCCGTGCATTCATTCTGGCGTAGAAAATAGGAAAGCCCGGTAGAGGGACCCGTGTAGGCATGCGCCGTGATTGTGCTGATATCATAGTTGGAAAACTGCTCCAGAGCCTGTGGGTAGGGCAGCTTTGAAACCGTGCTCAGGGCGGCTTTGGGGAACATCTCCAGCATTTGCGCCATCAGCCCGGTATAGCCTTGGTCTGCAAGAAAGCGGGTCAGACCACTGAGGCCAATCTCGGCGCGGCCTTCAAAATCAAACACCTCGTCCATATCGACAATCAAACACCAGCGATCTGCCGCATAGTGCTGGGCCGCATAGTGGCGGAAATCATTCTCAAAATCGCCCCAGGGCAGGGTGGATTGCAGGATGACGACCCCCGGTTCCTGCTGCAGCCGGGCCAGCGTTGTGTCACTGGAGCCATTGTCGAAAAAGACAAAATGCGACACGCCAAGGCCGCGATAATGGTCAAAAAACGCGTCGAGATAATAGGCACCATCCCGGACCAGCGAGACCAGAACCACCTCATCCGGGGCAGCGACACGGTGTCTGGGCCCATGCAAATGCCGCAGCGAGGCGTGAAACCTGTGCAGATGCAGGCGTCTTTTCAACCGGGCTCTGATGCGGGCCAAAAAAGAAGGCCGCCTGGGGTGATCCGTCATGCAGTTTGGCCCCCTTGGCTGATTTGGCGGGTTCGGCAGGCAGACTAGGCCCCCGCGGTGATTTGGAAAAGACCTTGCGGCCCATATGGTTGAATTTTCCAGAACTGCAGGGGGCGGCAGTCTGATGCCACAGGCGTATTTAGGACAGGGCGTATTCAAGGGTGTGCAAATTGCTCAGTAATCTCGTTTGAACATCAGGCCAACGCCGCTTTCACCCTGGCTGTCGACAGTTCCCGTGACTGTTATGCTGTTGGAGAGGTCCAGATTGATGCTCAACTCGCTGTCGCCTTGGGTGTTGACGTTGAAATCGGTATAGGCCTTTTCCCCGACATAGCCGCCAATGCCCAGCAGGCCCGAGCCGCCATTGTCCAGTCCAAGATCCAGCTTGTCCGCACCGGTGCTGTCGCGCAAGCCGCCTTGCTGCGAGCCAAAACCACGGCCACTGAGATCCAGCGCTGATTTGGCCATACGTGCCAGAGCCAGCGGCGACAGATCCGCAATATTGTCGCCAAACAGCAGCAGCGCCAGGGCCTCTTCGCTGGGGCGGGGCGGGTCCGAGGTGACCTTGATCTCTGGCGCATCCACCGGGCCCGAGATTTCCAGCGTGGCGGTGCCGGTAGCTGTGCTGGCCGAAGAGGTGAACTCGAGATAGGGCTTTAGGTTGCCCAGCAGGATGATGCGGCCTTCATCCAGATCAAGCCTGCGCCCGAGAATGTCAAAGGTGCCCCGTATCAGGCTGATCTGACCCGTGGGCACCAGTGCTGCGGTGCTGCCACGCAGATGGATCTGCCCCCCCAGTTCCGAGCGCAGGCCACGACCGCGGGCATAGATGCGATTTGGCGCATCAATCACCACATCCAGCGCGATATTGGTGCTGGAGCCGCCTGAGGCACCGCTTTGGATCAGGCCGGCGCGGGCGCGGGTCTGCTGGCTGTGGCGCGGCTCTGCAATGTGGCGAATGGGCGGAATGGGTGCGGCTGAGATGGCGCCGCCGGCAGTGTTGAGATTAATATTGGTCTCACCGACATTAATCCGTCCGCTCAAGCGGCTGTTGCTGCTGAGAGCGCCGGACAGTGCCAAATCGCCGTTCAGCAGCGTCTGATAACTCAGATTATCGGTGAGCACGACCTCTTGAATACCGATCTGCAGCGCGCTCTCAAAGGGCGCATAGAGGGCAACCGGCCCCTCAATGCGCAAAGAGCCCCCATCGCGGGGCCGGGCTGAAACCAGTATCTGGGCCTGTGCTCCCTGCGTCAGGGTCACGTTCGCTGCGATATCATCAATGCGCAGGGCTGCCGCTGGCAGGGCCAATGAGGCCCCGGAGGTGGTGATGCTGCCGCTCAGCGCGTCCAGTCCTGGGGCACCTTTCAGGGCCAGATCAAAGGCGGCATTGCCTTGCACCAGATTGGGGCTGATAAAGGGATTGGCGCCCTCAAGCCGGAGTTGGCCCTTGGCAGTGATGTCGGCCAGACCGCTCGCCTCATCAAAACCGCCCGAGAGCCGGGCTTCGGTGCCAGCCGGAGCCTTGGCGTCGGCTGTGAGCTGCCAATGCCCGTTGCGGCGTTGGGCCTCGCCTAGCGCGGTCACTTTGCCAGGCAGTTCGGGCAAAAAGCGCTGCAACTCGGCAAGAGCTGCGTCAAAGGTGAAATCAGCGTCGCCGTCGAGGTGCACTGTGCCCTCTAGGGCAGCATATGAGGCATGTGGCCCGGTGAGGCGCAGGGTGCCAAGCAGGCTGTCTTCGTCGCGAATAACATCGCCGACCAGTACAAGCGGACCCGAGAGCTGCGGCACAAAATGGCCGAGCTCCTTAAGGTCGGCGCGCAGCTGCAGCGCGCCTGCGCGACTGTCCAAATCGCCTTTGGCTTCGGCTGAAAATTGGCCGGCCTCCAGTCGAAGTGCATCGATCCTGAGGCCCTCAGCACCGCGCCCGCCTTTGAATGTGAGGTCCAGTGTGCCCTTTGTAATGCGATCCAGTTCAGCAATGCCTGCGGAAAGCCCCTGACCCTGCAGCGCCAGATCTGCCTCAAAGGCGCCTGAGAGCGGCGTGATGGATCCGCCGATCTGCGCCTGCACAGCACCGGTCAAAGGCTGACCTGCCAGCGCAGAAAACCGCGCCATATTGGCGGCACCGGCACGCAAATCCGCTGTGATCTTCAGGCCAGCCTCCAGTCCCTCAAACGTCATATCGCCGTTGGCCTGATAGTCACTGCCCTGCAGCAAAAGCCTCTTGAGCGCCAGCGCGCCGGGACCCTCAGAGGTGAGGTCGGTGGAGAGGGAAATATCTGAGCCGATGGCCGCGGTCAGAGCCGGGTCACGCAGCTGCAGGCCTCGCAGCTCTGCGTTGATCTGACCGTTGAGGGCAGGCGGTGCCGTGCCGTCTTGCGTCAGCAGACCCTTGGCGGTCACCATGCCGCTGGCCATCTGACCCTCTGGGTGGTTGAGCTGACGTAACTTGGCAGTGACATTCCACGGCCCATCACTGGTTTTACTGGCCTCAATCTCGGCGCGCGCCAGACTGGTGTCCGCACCGGGCAGGGGCAGCAGGATGGCATCCTGTCCATCGGGGGCGGTGATGCCCGCGCGCAGGTTGGCCGTGTCGAGCACGCCGCCCGGCGTCAGGGCCAATGCGCCGGATATACGCAGCGCCCGGGTGCGCAGCGCGAGACTGTCGAGGGTAATGCTACGGTCCGCCGCCGTGTCGCCGCGCAGGGTCAGCGCCAGATCCGGGCCAAAGAAGGGCCGGTAGTCAGCCTGCAGCAAGGCGTCTATGTCGCCGTGCAGATCGGCGCTGAACCGGATGCCGCCGGGGGCGGATGCTTCTTGCGTGCCGCTATCGCTGCCGGGAGAAACTGTGCCCGCTGCTGTTGCGCCCGCATCTGCGCCGTCAGGATGTGCGACAGCGTGATTGGCCATGAGCACGACATTGCCAGCAAGCCTCTCGGTGCCATCAGACGCCAATGCAATCTGGGCGGTGAAGTCCTCAACCGGGCCATCGCCCGCAATGCTCAGGCGCAGGCTGGGGCTGCCGGGTAGCGTGAGGGCGGTCGAGATCAGCCCGCCGGCGGCTTCGTCCAGCGCCAGGTCCAGGCTGATTTGGCGGCTTTCATTGGCATAGCCTGCCTTCAAAATCAGCCGGTCGCCGGGCTTGTCGAGGCGGTTGATTTGCAGCGCGGTGGCGAGGCTGGCATCTGCAAACTTCAAATCACCTTGCAGATCGAGACTGGCGGCAAAGCCAAAGAGCTCTTTGGCAAGGTCGATGCGCGCGACACTTATTTCGCCAATTTCAATCGAGACCGGCAGCTCTGGCAACTGAAACGGCGTGGCCTCGGGGGAGGGCAGGCTTGGGTCTTCGGGCAGGGGCTGCGGCTGGCGCAACACATTGATTTCCCGGGCGGTGAGGCGATTGACCGAGAACTCTCCGCGCAGCAGCGCCAACCGGTTCCAGTCCAGCTCTGCGTCGATGAGTTCCAGCCAGACACCCGCCTCATCCGCAAGGGTGATCTTTTCAATACTGGCCTGCGACGACAAGGCGCCGGTGAGGCCAATCACCGAGATAAACTGGCTGTCACTCGACAGCGTGTCCTCAATGAAGGTTTCCAGATAGCTGGCTTCAGCGCCGCTGTCCTGCGCCGCAAGGGGCGTGACCCCAGCGAAGCACAGAGTTGTTGAGGCCAGAAGCGTTGCGCGCAGGGATGAGAACAGGGGAGAGAGGAGACGCATCAGAAAGACTGCCCAATACCGATGTAAAATTGCAAGCCATCCTCGGTGCCGCCATCAACCGGATAGGCGAGATCGACCCGCAATGGCCCGATGCCCGCCACATCATAGCGCAGCCCCAGCCCGGCCCCCGAGTGGCTTTGCGAGGTGCTGGAGATAAAGGCATCGCTGTCGACGTAGCCGATGTCAAAGAACCCCACCAGAGAGAGTTTATCGTTCAGTTTGCCGCGTATCTCGCCGGACAGCGCCAGATAGCCACGCCCCCCGGCCATGTTGCTGCCGATGGGAATGCCAAGCGACTGATACTCGTGACCGCGCACAGATCCGGCACCACCGGAAAAGAACAACAGGGTCGGGGAGGTGCTACTCAGCGAGGGACCAAGGACCGAGCCCAGCTGCGCGCGCGCGGCCAGAACGATGCGATCATCGCGGCCGAGCCCGTGATAAACACGCCCGTCCAGCTGCACCTGCAAGCCGCTGTCGGTGCCATCAAGGCCAAAGAAAGGTTTCAGGCGCGCGTCGAGAAAATAGCCCTGACTGGCATCGACGCGACTGTTGCGCCGGTCATACTCGGCCCGCACATATCCGGTGATGTATTTGAACCGACGCTCACCAAAGGCGTCCGAAGCCAGGATGGTGTTAAAGCCAATGCTGGCTTCGCCGAACAGCTGCTCTGAATAGACCCGGCGCATACCGATGGCGCCCAGACCCTGGGTTGCGGTATAATGTTCTTCATCCAGACGTTCTGCCTCAAGCAGATAAAACAGGTTGTCATCCGGCCCAAGGGTGGCTGGCTGATCCAGCCGCAACGCGATGCGCCCGTCAAGATCGTTGCTGCTGCCAAGACCGCTAAGGCGGGTTTCAAAGCGCAGTTTTTCGGCGCCGCCAAACAGGTTGCGATGCATCCAGGAGGCGGTGATTTCCAACCCGTCCGTCGAGCTGAGTTCGGCGCCAAAGGTGAGGCGACGGGGCGGCAAGTCCTCGACCGCGACAGCGAAATCCAAGCTGTCATCGCCAGAGGTGATGTCATCAGGGCGCAGGGTTACTGAGGAAAAGGCGCCAGTGCGGCGCAGGCGGGTTGCCGATTTGGCCAAAAGATCCGGGTGATAGACCTGACCTGTGGGAAAGCCCGCGATCCTTTGAATGGCCTCAGGGCGCACGGTACTCGGTTTGGTCGACCGCAGCGTGCCAAATTTCAGCTGTGGCCCGGGGGTCAAGCCCAGCCGCGCGTCCAGTGTTTTGGCGCGATGGTTGGCGGTGATGGCCTGCTGTGTCAGACGGACCTTTGGGTGGCCCGCGTATTGCCAGGCCTGCAGCCCGGCGGCACCTGCGGCGCTCAACACGGCGGTATTGGCGGGTTTGCCCGCGCCATAGCCCTCGGGGACCGAGACCTCGCTGGCGGCAGGCCAGGGGGAAATTTCGGCGCGCGAAAAGCGAAAGCTGGGGCCGGGGGTGACGGTGATCCGGATCTTGCCTATCTGGCGCGGATGGTTCAGCGGTTGAATGCGGGCGGCCTCAACCCCATCCAGCTGGATGGTGACCTGCGGTGAGAAATGCCCGGCGTCATAGAGCACCTGAACCAGAGTGCGATAATCCGACAGTGCGGCGGCCAGCAGCTCTTGCACATCGGTTTCACTGCGCGCAGCCAAAACCGAGGATGCGGCTTGCAGTCGCGCTGCCAGCTCTTCAGACGCGCCGGGAGCGGTCAAGACAGTCTCGGCGGCCTTACCAGCTGTTGGCGCAAAAAGCCCAGTTAAACAAAGGCTCAGGGCTGCCGTACGCAATGCAGTGCGCAGGGGCAAATTGAGAAACATGGGCACTCCGGGCAGCGTGCAGAGAGGGGCGTAAAACGGGTGTCCCAATATGGTATGGCTCTGCAGAAGAACCAACCGGAACATCAGGGCGACCCTAGCACAGCGCGGCGTGAGGTAAAGTGGTCAGGGCTAGGCGGCGATCAAACTTTGACACGCACGGGCAGGAACCTGCCCAAACCGCCCAATGCTGTCACATGCGGGGCTGTCACATGCGGGCATTTTTGAACCAGCGCCGGATGGCGGCGCGATCTTCGGGTTCCATAAATGTGACATTGGCAGGGGGCATGGCGTCTGTCAGGCCGGCATGCATAAAGACGGCCTCGGCCTGGCGGGCCAGATCGCCTTCGGTTTCCAGCAGCACGCCCTTTGGCGCGGTGCGAATGCCGTCCCAAAAGGGCTCGCGCGCGTGGCACATGCTGCAGCGGCCCATGACGATCTCATGCACCTCTTCAAACCCCTGCGCCTGTGCCATCACCAGGGCGGTGCCGGTAAGGGCGGCATCTTCCTCGGCTTCACCGTCGTGCTCTAGCCCAAAGGTAGAGAGGATAATCACGCCCAAAAACAGCAGCGTTGTTGCCAGCCATGTCCAGGTCGGATTGCCTTTGCCAGCATGTTTGGTGTTGAAATAATGGCGGATGGTGACGCCCATCAAAAACACCAGCGCCGCAATCAGCCAGTTGTACTGCGAGGCAAAGGCCAGCGGGTAGTGGTTCGACAGCATCAGAAAGATCACCGGCAGGGTGAGGTAGTTGTTGTGGGTCGAGCGCAGCTTGGCGATCTTGCCGTATTTTGCGTCCGGGGTGCGTCCCGCCTGCAGGTCCGCCACCACGATACGCTGGTTTGGCATGATGATGAAAAACACATTGGCGGTCATGATAGTGGCGGTAAAGGCGCCCAGATGCAGCATCATGGCGCGGCCGGTAAAGACCTGGTTGAGGCCATAGCCCATGGCCACCAGCAGCACAAACAGCAGCACCATCAACAGGGTGGGGCGTTCGGCAAGACCGGATTTGCACAGCCGGTCATAGATCAGCCAGCCGATCGACAGCGAGGCGGCAGAGATCACGATACCCTGCCACAGCGCAAGCTCGGCCTTGGTCTGGTCGATCAGGTAGAGCTCACCGCCAACCCAATAGACCACCATCAGCAGGGCAAAACCGCTGAGCCAGGTTGTGTAGCTTTCCCATTTGAACCAGATCAGATGCTCGGGCATTTCAGCCGGGGCCACCAGATATTTGCGGATGTGATAAAATCCACCGCCATGCACCTGCCACTCTTCGCCATGGGCACCGACGGGCAGGTCAGGGGATTTGCGCAGACCCAGATCCAGGGCAATAAAGTAAAAAGATGAGCCGATCCAGGCCATTGCGGTGATCACATGCAGCCAGCGGATGGCGAACCCCAGCCAATCCCACATCATCAAAATCTCGTACATGCCACGCCCTCATTGTCTTTTCCGGCAGGGTTCCCCCTTTGGCCACCCTAGGCAAGCCCGTGTTTCTTCGGTATTCCAGTAAACTTCCAAGCTGTATCAAAAAAACAAGAAGAATGCCGCAAGAAGCATAGTGGAGGCTGTATGTCTTATCTCGACAATATCCGGACCTTTGTGAGGGTTTATGAGCTGGGCTCTATGTCGGCGGCAGGGCGGGATCTGCGAATCTCTCCGGCGGTGACCTCGGCGCGGATCTCGCAGCTGGAGGACTATCTCGGCGTGCGTCTGTTCCAGCGCACCACCCGCAACCTGACCGCGACCGAGCAGGGCCAGGCGTTTTATTCAGGCGCTGTTTCGGTGTTGGAGGCGGTGGATCAGGCCGAGGCGCAGGTGATGCATCTGACGGATACGCCGCGTGGCACTCTGTTTGTGGCAGCGCCCCTGGGGGCCGGGCGGCGTTTGGTGGCGCCAGGGGTGCCTGAGTTTCTGGCGCAGTATCCTGAGATCAATCTACGCCTGCGGATGTCTGACCGCACGGTGGATCTGACCACCGAAGGCCTTGATATGGCGTTCTTTTTGGGGCAACCCGCCGATAGTAATCTGCGTATTCGTAAGATTGCCGACTGCCAAAGGGTGCTCTGCGCCGCGCCCAGCTACATTGCGCGCCATGGCAGCCCGAGCAGTGGCGCGGATCTGGTCAAGGGCACGCATAATTGCCTGAACCTGCGCTACCCGGGTGCCAGCGAGTTTCAGTGGATGCTGCAATGCGAAGACGGGCCGCAACGCTTTGCCGTCTCGGGGCGCTATGAGTGTGACGATGGCGATGTGCTGACCGACTGGGCGCTGTCCGGTGAGGGCATTGCGCTGAAGCCGGTGTTCGAGGTGGCAGAACACCTGACCTCCGGGGCCTTGGTTGCTGTGGCTGAGAGCACGCCGCCGGTTTCGGTGCAGATGGCCTGCCTTTATACTCATCGCCGTCATCAGGATCCAAAGACGCGCTTGTTCATGGATTTTATGACCCAGCGCATGGGGGCCTCGGTGCGGGCGGCCGAGGCGTCGGTCTTTGGGAACGCTGGCGAGAGGTGATTGGTTTGAAGCGGGAAAAAAAAGGGGGGGGCCGCTCCCGCCCCGGTGACATGCCCTGACGGGCCTGCCCCCGCGTTGGGCCCAGCGCCGCTGCGCGGCGCAAACAGGCTGATAAAGTGCCGCTGCGCGGCGTAGAAAAAAAGTAAGAATATTTGCCGAGAGGCGCTTCAAGGGGGATTTGCCCCTGAAGGCGCCATCGCAAGTTTAATACAGTTTTGAACGGGTCAAGGGCGGCGCAGCCGCCGGGCGCTGCCCGGCCTGCCCGTGATGCGGTCCAAAAGGGG
>JAWUWF010000024.1:0-7399 GCA_034111985.1 Pseudophaeobacter sp. | reverse complement strand
CAGCTCGATTTCGAACCAATCATAATAGCTCAGGGTTGTGCCTGTCGCTGTGGTGGTAACCTCCAGCTCGCCGATATATTCGGGGTTCATCTCGGAGAGGTCGATAACATCCTTGCCGGATTTGAAGTCAAGAATGGTATTGCTGTCGTAAAAATCCGCATCGCTAAAGACAAAGACATCCGCGCCGCCGCCGCCCTTCATGATATCGTCACCGCTGCCGCCAATCAGGACGTCACGACCACGACCGCCCACCAGCTGATCATCGCCATCGCCGCCAGACAGAGTATCCGCGCCACCACCGCCAATCAGTTTGTCGTCGCCTTCGCGGCCCACAACAGTATCCGCGCCACCCCGTGCAAAGACGATAGTATCTACATCTGCGGTCAATACCTCGTCGGATCTGCCAGTAGAGCGAATCTTAACAGCGTCAGACCCACCGCCAGTCACGCGCCAGCCACCAAACGCGTCAGAGCTGCCATAAATGTGCGCAAGGGCCTCTATATCAAAGACTCCCAGCTCTGTTCCACTGCCAGCGGTATAGGTCATCACCGTATTGCCGCGATTGTCGACGCTGTCTGCCAACGCGTGCTCCCCATCATGGGGGTGCTTCAGGCCAACCGCATGGCCGATTTCATGCAGCATCGTGTCATAGCGGGAACCACCAATGCTGAAATCACCACCGCCAATAGCCAGATCCCCTGAGGAGGTCGAATATTCGGTCACATAGGGGTAGTAGGCCCAACCATTTGTCGAACTGAACATGTCATAGCCAAAGGCATTGATCATTGCAGGCCCTTCGACCTCGACAAACACCAGACCTGCGGCCTCTTCAAATTCATCCAGAGCAGACCGAAAGCTTGCCCGTTGCTCTGCGTCAAAGGACCAGTAGGTTGTCAGACCAACACCGCTGCCTTCAACTTCGGGCAGGGCATCCGTGTCGTAGAACGAGTAGGTTACGACGGCCTGCGTTCCAAGGTCTGCTTGCGCATTCCACCGATAGGCCTCTGTCTCCAGATACCCCAACAAAGCTGTATAGTCTGATACTTCCATGTTCCGACACTCCAGTCACCACGCCGCCAATGTGTTAAACAAATGTGACCTAGAGAAGTTGAACAGGAGGGATTTCAGAAACGGACCGACCCACAATTCGAAACAATCAATCGCGATCCACAAGAAAATTATGAAAAAATATCTGTTTATTATCAATATACTGAAAGATTTATGAGTATAGTTAAGGCAAGCATTTTGCACAAAAGTACCGCCAAACGGACTATGGCCAAATTATGATCCATCGGTAAAATTGTTAACAAACCAGCATGCAGTCGCGGGCTGAATCTGGGTCACGCCTGCTGCTCCGGCAGGCATCTGCAGCACGGCCTGCCACATTCTTTCCTCAAAACAGATATAATGCCGCCACAGAGCTCCAACAGTTTCGACCTCAAGAACAATCAAGAACAATCAAGAAAACACGAGAGGAAAGAGTATGATTTTGGAAGCTCCCGCCACCGCGCCGCAAATCCAACTGGACCCCAGCGTCCTGGAACTGATCCGCGTTGAGCGTGAAAAAGCCCTGAGCCCACGGGAATGGCAGTTCCGGCTGCGTGGCTATGGCTATGCGATCAAACGCGTCGAAGGCGCGCAGATCCTGACGCGCCTGCCCAAAGGCACCGAAATTGGTGTGCTGCCCGCAGAATTCTCCTGAACAGACGCCCCCTCAATACAGGGGACGTCCAGCTCTTGAGGTTCGGTTTTAGGTTTCGTTCAGCGCTCGCGGCCCGGCAGGGAATCGCGGGCCGGCGCAGGAGACCAGTTATTGATGATCTCCGCCGCCTCTTCGGCAGTTTCGACAAATCTGAACAGATCGAGATCCTGGTCTGATATAGTGCCGGCATCCGCCAACGCTTCCCAGTTGATGATCTTCTCCCAGAAGGCCCGCCCAAACAGAATAAAGGGTATCCGCTCCATGCGGCCAGTCTGAATCAGGGTGAGGCTCTCAAACATCTCATCCAATGTGCCAAAGCCGCCGGGGAAGACACAGATCGCCGCCGCACGCATCAGGAAATGCATTTTGCGGATGGCAAAATAGTGGAAGTTGAAACTCAACTCAGGCGTTACATAGCTATTGGGCGCCTGCTCATGCGGCAAAACAATGCTGAGCCCGACAGAATGCCCCCCCGCATCGGCTGCGCCACGGTTGCCCGCCTCCATCACGCCGGGACCACCGCCGGTGACAATCACGTTCTTGCGGCCACCAGTCTGTTTTGAAGCCTCGGTCATCATGCGGGCAAATTCCCGCGCCTCGTCGTAGAAATGCGACAGGTCTGCCAGTGTCTGGGTGCGCGCGCTGTCCTTGTTGGCCGGGCTGGGGATACGGGCCCCGCCAAACATCACAATAGTACTCTCGATGCCCTGTTCATCCAGCATCAGCTGCGGTTTCAACAGTTCCAGTTGCAACCGCACCGGGCGCAACTCGTCCCGGACGAGGAATTCCTCATCCGCAAAGGCCAGACGGTACGCCGGAGATGCGGATTGCGGGGTCTGTGGCACATGTTCGGCGCGGCTTTTGTCGGAATGGGCATCCGTAAAGCGGCTATGTCGGTCATCACTCATGGCGTCTCGGGCAATCCTGTTTGACTATCAAGAGGCCCAGCATAGCCTTCTTGGGTCCAGAGGCACCAGCCCCACAAGCGCCAGCGCCAAGCGAATTGACGCCACCTTGCGGGGACTTGTGCCGCTCTCGGCAATCGCTAAGGTCTGGGCGCTGCAACCGGGAGACATCGCGCATGGACTGGACCACAAGAAACGGGACCGCCGAAAACTGGATCACCGAGATCAAAGCCGCTGAGGCGCGCATTGCCGGCCATGTCCAGATCACGCCAGTGATGCAGGCCGGCGGCTTTGGTGGAGCCTTTGATCTCGACTACCCCGTCGAGATAAAGCTGGAGCACATGCAGCACACCGGCAGCTTCAAGGCGCGGGGCGCTTTCAACACATTGTTGAGCCAGGATGTGCCGGCGGCAGGTCTGGTTGCTGCCTCTGGGGGCAACCACGGCGCCGCCGTCGGCTATGCGGCGCACCAGTTGGGCCACAAGGCGCGGATCTATGTGCCCGAAATGGCAGGCCCGGCCAAGATCGCACTGATCCGCGACAGTGGCGCCGACCTGCAGGTGGTACCCGGCGCCTATGCCAACGCACTGGAGCAGGCCAAGGCCTATGAGGCCGGGACCGGCGCGATGCAGGTACATGCCTATGATGCCCCCGGCACTGTAGTCGGACAGGGCACCTGTTTTGCAGAATGGCAGGCGCAGGGTCTGCAGGCAGACACGATCCTCATCGCCGTTGGCGGCGGCGGGTTGATCGCCGGTGCGATGGCCTGGTTTGGCAGCAGTCGCAAGATTGTCGCGGTGGAACCCGAAACCTCTTGCGCGCTGCACGCCGCACTTGATGCCGGCGCACCTGTGGATGTCGAGGTCTCTGGCGTGGCGGCAAATTCCCTGGGAGCGCGCCGGATCGGATCGATCTGTTTTGACTTGGCTGCGGCACGGGATCTGACCTCGATCACTGTCAGCGATGTGGCCATCACTGCGGCCCAAACCGCCCTGTGGCGCCAACATCGCCTGCTGGTAGAGCCAGCCGGGGCAACCGCGCTAGCCGCGCTGACCTCCGGGGCCTATCAGCCCGCCCCCGGCGAAAAAGTGGCGGTTCTGCTCTGTGGGGGCAATATCGCCCCCGATCCGCTGGCCTGAGCCTTGCACCACGTCCAAACGCGTCCTATCGACCTGTCATGAGCGCAACAATCGCAGATAGTATCTACCTGGCCCTGAGCGAGCAGATCGTCACAGGCGCGCTGAGCGCTGGCGAAAAGCTGCGCCAAGACCACATTGC
Source organism: Pseudophaeobacter sp. (assembly GCA_034111985.1). Lineage (GTDB taxonomy): Bacteria > Pseudomonadota > Alphaproteobacteria > Rhodobacterales > Rhodobacteraceae > Pseudophaeobacter. Next base: position 3,514 of record JAWUWF010000024.1, on the reverse strand, counting down.
CCGCGCCTTTGAGACCAGCCATGTGCCGGTGCGCGAAGCGCTGCTGCGGCTCGAAGCGCATGGGCTGGCGATCTCGGAACCCAGACGCGGCACCCGCGTCAGCGCGCTGAACCCGTCGGAAATCCGCGAAGTGATTGAAATGCGGGTATCGCTCGAGGTGCTGGCGCTTACCCATGCCTTTGCCCGCGTTTCAGCCACAGACCTTGAGCGCGCCGAAAGCGCACGCATCGCCTGCGACGCGGCTGAGGACATGGCGAGCTGGGAGCGGCGCAACCGGGATTTCCACCGGATACTCCTTGCCCCCTGCCAAATGCCGCGGCTGCTGGCTGCGATCGATGATCTGCATATCGCCTCGGCGCGGCATCTTTTTGCCAACTGGAAACACCAGTGGCGTCCCCGCGTCGATCAGGATCACGCCGCGCTGTTGCAGGCCATCAGACGGCACAATGCCAATGCGGCCTGCGAAATTCTGCGCCGTCACCTGCGCCGGGTCCGCTAAAGGCGGCAAAACGCCGGGTATGACGGCACAATGACTGCAATCCGGGCATGACCTGCGCGCAGATTGCCGTTAGAAAGCTGCGAATCCTAATTTCAAACACGCCGGAGTACCCCCCATGTCCAACGCTCAGCTGGAAACCGCGATCGAGGCCGCCTGGGAGGCCCGAGACACAATCACCCCCGCCACCAAAGGCGAGCAGCGCGACGCCATCGAGGCCACTCTGCTGGCGCTCGACTCTGGCGCGCTGCGCGTGGCCGAAAAACTGGACAGCGGCGACTGGCATGTAAACCAGTGGGCCAAAAAGGCAGTTCTGCTGGGCTTTCGCATCAAAGACATGGAGATGCAGTCCGGTGGGCCACAGGGCTCTAGCTGGTGGGACAAGGTCGACAGCAAATTCATGGGCTGGGGCGAGACCGAGTGGAAAGAGGCCGGTTTCCGCGCCGTGCCAAACTGCATCGTGCGCAAATCTGCCTATGTTGCTCCCGGCGTTGTCCTGATGCCCTCGTTTGTGAACCTCGGCGCCTATGTCGACGAGGGCACCATGGTTGATACCTGGGCCACCGTTGGCTCCTGTGCGCAGATCGGCAAGAACGTGCACCTGTCGGGCGGCGTTGGCATTGGCGGCGTGCTGGAGCCCATGCAGGCCGGCCCCACCATTATTGAGGACAACTGCTTTATCGGGGCGCGCTCGGAAGTGGGCGAAGGCTGCATCGTGCGCGAAGGCGCGGTTTTGGGGATGGGTGTCTATATTGGCAAATCCACCAAGATCGTTGACCGTGAAACCGGTGAAGTCATGTATGGCGAAGTGCCGCCCTATTCGGTTGTGGTTTCAGGCTCGATGCCATCGAAGAACAATGTCAGCCTGTACTGCGCTGTCATCGTAAAACGCGTTGACGCGCAGACGCGCTCCAAGACTGCCATCAACGAGCTGCTGCGCGATTAAGCCAGATCTACAGACCTGAAATGAAAAACGCGCGTCTCCCTTTGTGGGGCGCGCGTTTTTTGTAACCTACTGCTCTCTCAATCGGCCACAGAGGCATGGTAGCCCTAGGCGTGCAGATCGGATTCGGTCAGCAGAGCCCGGGCCTCAAACGGTTTCAGGGACATGCGCGCGCTGGCGCCATAGCCTGCGATGTCACCGCCCATCAGTTCCAGCACCTCTGCGCGGGTCTCAGCATCAAAACTATTCAGTGTCTCTTCACCGGGATGATAGCTTTCGCTCTCCAGCCCATTGCCGCAGATGATTTCATGCTGATCAAACAGCAGATGCACATAGGTGACCGGGCGGGCGTCTTCACGGCGCGATATGCTGTGGCCATTGACCAGATCGCGGGCCTTGACCAGAACCTCGGAAACGCCAAACAACACCTCGGCCCATTGGTCCTGTACCAACACACGGTGGCAGGGAGAAAGCTCCAGCGCCTGATGCGCCCCCAAAGCGCCCGCGGCAAACTGCACTGGCGCATCGGCGGCCTCTGCACGGCGCAGGGTGCGCCCGGTCCAGCGCAGAGGTTGCGCCCCGTGGTCGCGGGTCAGAACCAGATCACCGGCCTCTAAATCCTCAACCGGCACCTGGCCTGCGGCTGTCTCAATCAGGGTACCTGCAACAAAGCAGGGCGTTGTGGTCACCTCAACCAGGCCGGTGTCCGAGTTGCCGATATCGTCTTCGACCGTATAGGAGAACACCGTCTCCTCATTCTCATCGACATCCTCCTGACCGGCAATCGTCATGGTTCCGTCAGCGTTCAGCGTAATTTCTTCACCGTCCGCCAAGGTGACAGTTGATCCGGCAACAACCGGCTGGCCGTTGATTTCAGTAATTGTCAGCGTGGTGCCATCGGCGTGATCATCATTCGCCAGCACATCCAGCACCTGCGTCTCACCTTCGAGGACGGAAACTTCGTCATCCTCGGCCACCAGCTGCGTCTGGATGGAATCCCCAGCGATCAGCAAGTTGGAATCGTAAATCGCGTCGCCTGCATCAGCGATGCCGATCTTGATCGTGTTCACCTCATCCGGGTTGACCGGCGCCTTGAGGGTCAGGGTTACGGTAAACCCGTCCATCTCGGTGTTGTAGAGATCATCGTTCTGCGAGTTGTCGATATAGAGGTTTTCATTCGAGCCGGTGTTCACGTTGTCGATGGAGATATCGCCATCGCCAATCGTCAGCTCGGCCTTTTCACCATTGACCCAAACGCCAACCGCATCGTTGAATCCCTTGTCGACATATTCCAGATACTCCTCTGATGAGAAGGTGAACTGCATCGTCAGGGTAGAGCCGCTGGGAGTGAACTCCGCTTCAAAAACAGCGGCGTCATAGGTTGTCCCACCAGCAATTACCGACAGATCGCTATCGCCTGCGGTCCCCATATTTGACGAGGTATTGCTGTTCGTGTTCACATCACCGCTGCTGTTGGTAATGCTGCTTGCCCGACCGGTCGACAGAATCACCCCGGTATCCGATGGGGTCACTCCGGGAGCCGTATTGTCTCCATCAGAATAAATCCCAGAGGAGGCCTGCGCCCCGGTATAGCTGGCGCTTTGGATGGAGATACCATTGCCAAACATGGCCTCGGCCATTTGATTGGCAGTGGCAGTGGTATCAATAGGCAACTCTGAAGCGGTTGGCATGGAATGACCTTTTAACAATTTGATGTCCCCAAATTGGCCACCCGTTCAGAGGCCAAAAGGAATCGTTTTCCTCAATTTAAGTTTTATTTGCTTAACGCAGTGTAAAGAGGCCCATATATGTGACGAACCCGGTCTGCCAGACCCGCGTTAAATCTGAATTCGGTTGACCGCAAGAGGCCGACGGGGCTATGGCGGCAACATGGAAAAAAAGAAAATATCCCGTCAGCAGGTCTACACGCTGCTGGTTCAGATCGGTCGTAAAGAAGGAGATGGTCTCCCCTATGGTGCCACCGGTGCCGCGCTGATGATCTATGCCTCCGGCGTGGATGAGGCTGAAGCCGTGCGCGAGACTGTCGCCATCCTGAAACAGGCTGACACAGCGCC
>JAWUWF010000023.1:0-10436 GCA_034111985.1 Pseudophaeobacter sp. | reverse complement strand
CTGTGGCGAAAGCCGCAAAGATCGCCCGGTTTTTGAGGGTGTTCCGTTTCGCACCGATGCATCTGTTGTCGACAAAAAGGTCTCACGGGCGTTTTTTGAGGCACGTGTTTATGACGCGCGCGCCTCATTGGATGGCGCGCGCGAGGCCGCCCGCTATGTCGGGCCCAAATACTGTATCGCAAACTACGGCTCGTCCAAGATCGACTGGGCCATGGATATCGACGATCCTGCGACCCCACTGCCACTGGATGAGGACACTCTGGTGCTTCAGGGAACATGTAACCCGTGAGCGCAATTTTGGCATATCCCGTCCCTCTGGCGCAGTCGCTATTGCATAACACTGTGACACCAGGCTGTTCTGGCCTCTCCAACCTCAAGGAGAGACTGATGAAAAACGCGTGGATTGCCCCTCTGGCTGCTGTTGCAGTGTTGCTCCTGCCTTTCTCTGCGGCAGCGGCTAAGCCCTCGTTGCGCGAGGTGCCTGAAATTGAAGGGCCGCTTTTTGCCGTCGCCATGGCGAAAGAGATTGCCGACCATTGTGACAGCCTTGCAGCCCGTTTTCTAAAAGGCGTGGGAGAGCTGCGGCGACTGCGGGCCCGTGCAAATGCACTTGGCTATGCGGATAGTGAAATTCGGGCCTATATCCAATCCGACGTTGAAAAGGCCCGTATGCGGGCCAAGGGCGAACGCCAGCTCATTGCGAGCGGTGTCTCCTATCAAGATCCAGAAACATTCTGCGCGTTTGGTCGTGCGGAAATCAAAAAAAACAGCGCGATCGGCGTGTTACTGAGGGCGAAATAGACCATGTCTGACCTCCGCAAGATCAACATTGACGGAACCGAGATTGAGGTGGATGGGGCAATGACCCTGATCCAGGCCTGTGAAGAGGCCGGGGTGGAAATCCCACGTTTCTGCTATCACGAGCGCCTGTCCATTGCTGGCAATTGCCGCATGTGCCTTGTCGAAGTCGTTGGTGGCCCGCCAAAACCAGCGGCCTCCTGTGCGATGCAGGTGCGCGATCTGCGTCCGGGTCCCGAAGGGCAGGCGCCAAAGGTAAAGACCAATTCGCCCATGGTCAAAAAGGCCCGCGAAGGCGTGATGGAGTTCATGCTGATCAACCATCCGCTGGATTGTCCCATCTGCGATCAGGGCGGCGAATGCGACCTTCAGGATCAGGCGATGGCCTATGGGATTGATGCCTCCCGTTTTCGCGAGCCAAAGCGCGCGGTGGACGATCTGAACCTCGGCCCATTGGTGTCGACGGCGATGACCCGGTGCATCAGCTGCACCCGCTGCGTACGCTTTACCTCCGAGGTGGCCGGCATTTCGCAAATGGGCCAGATCGGACGTGGCGAAGACGCCGAGATCACCAGCTATCTCAACGAGACATTGGACAGCAATCTGCAGGGCAATATCATCGACCTGTGCCCGGTTGGCGCGCTGACCTCAAAACCCTATGCCTTTAGTGCCCGCCCCTGGGAGCTGAGCAAGACCGAGACCATCGATGTGATGGATGCGCTTGGCGCCAATATCCGGGTGGATACCAAGGGTCGCGAAGTGATGCGTATTCTGCCGCGCAACAATGATGGCGTGAATGAGGAATGGATTTCAGACAAGACCCGCTTTGTCTGGGATGGGCTGCGCCGCCAGCGCCTTGATCGCCCCTATGTGCGCGTCAATGGCAAGCTGAAGCCGGCCACATGGCCCGAGGCTCTGACTGCGGCGGCCACTGCGATGAAGGGCAAAAAATCCGCAGGCTTGATCGGCGATCTGGTTCCGGTCGAGGCCGCCTTTGCGCTGAAACAGCTGGTTGAGGCCCAGGGTGGCAAGGTTGAATGTCGCACCGACAAAGCGCGTCTGCCCACGGGCAACCGTGCCGCCTATGTCGGCACCGCCACAATCGAAGATATCGACAGCGCCAAGGCGATTATGTTGATCGGAACAGATCCACGCAACGAATCGCCCGTGCTGAACGCGCGTCTGCGCCGGGCCTGGATCAATGGGGCCAACATTGGCCTGATCGGGCAGCCCGTCGATCTCACCTATGACTATAGCCATCTCGGTACAGATCGTGCCGCATTAGAGGCTTTGCACGTTGGGGACCATTCCGGAGCCCTCGACAAGGAAACGCTGGTTATACTGGGGCAGGGCGCACTGCGGGAGGCTGATGGCCTCGCCGTTTTGGCCCATGCGCAAAAATATGCTGCTGAGACCGGCTCGAAACTGATGCTGCTGCATACGGCGGCCTCACGTGTGGGCGCGATGGATATCGGGGCGACCTGTGAAGGCGGGCTGGAAGCCGCCATCGACGGCGCCGAGGTGATCTATAACCTTGGCGCGGATGAGGTCGAAATTGGTGGCGACGCTTTTGTGATCTACCAGGGCAGCCACGGCGATCGCGGCGCGCATCGCGCTGATGTGATCCTGCCAGGGGCTGCCTATACCGAAGAAAACGGCTTGTTCGTCAATACTGAAGGTCGGCCACAGCTCAGCTTGCGGGCGGGGTTTGCGCCGGGCGAGGCCAAGGAAAACTGGGCTATCCTGCGCGCACTCAGCGCTGAGCTGGATGTCACTCTTGGCTATGACTCGCTGGCGCAGCTGCGTCAGGCGCTGGTGGCACAGGTGCCACATCTGGCGCGCGTCGATCAGATTATTGAGAACACCGGCGAGGCGCTTGAGCTTGGCCCCTTGGGCAAGGCGGCCTTCCTGCCGACAGTCCAAGATTTTTACCTGACCAACCCGATTGCCCGGGCATCACAATTGATGGCTGAGCTCTCGGCAAATGCAAAGGCCCGCCGGGCTGAAAAGATTGCGGCTGAGTGAAACGGTTTGCACTCATATCGTTTCTACTGTTGGGGGCCTGTGCTCAGGTGCCTGGCGGGTCGGCAGATCGGTTTTCCCCCGGCTACAATGGGGTGCAGACCAGTCTGTTGGAAGGCGATCTGGTGCAGTTTCGTGTTGCCATGTCCGGCGCCCGGTCGGGTGCGGATGTGGATGACTATGCCGAATGTGCGGCCGCACAATATGCGCTGATCCGGGGATATGGGTTTGCGCGTCATGTGCGCACAAAAATGAAACAAGAGGGTGGCAATCAGATAGCCGATGCTGTCTACACGATCTCGCCCTCCCTACCGCGCGGATTGCGCACCATCGACGCTGAAGTCGTGGTGGCAAACTGCGAGGCAAACGGAATACCTACGGTGTGAGGACCTATGGCTGAATTCTTTAACACCCCAGGCGGCATTGCTGTACTGATATTGGCGCAAGTGCTTGCTGTCGTTGCATTTGTTATGATCTCCCTTTTGTTCCTCGTTTACGGGGATCGCAAGATTTGGGCGGCTGTGCAGATGCGCCGTGGCCCCAATGTTGTTGGGATCTTTGGCATTCTGCAATCTGTGGCGGATGCTTTGAAATATGTGGTGAAAGAGGTGGTGATACCAGCTGGTGCTGATCGCACTGTCTTTATCATGGCGCCGCTCACCTCCTTTGTTCTGGCGATGATCGCCTGGGCTGTGATCCCGTTTAATGATGGTTGGGTGCTCTCAAACATCAACGTGGCGATCCTCTATGTTTTTGCCGTCTCCTCGCTTGAGGTTTACGGCGTCATCATGGGCGGTTGGGCCTCGAACTCAAAGTATCCCTTTCTGGGGGCGCTGCGCTCTGCAGCACAGATGATCTCCTATGAGGTCTCGATTGGCCTGATCATCGTCGGCGTGATTATCTCGACCGGCAGCATGAACTTTGGTGATATCGTGCGGGCACAGGATGGCGATTTTGGCCTGCTGAACTGGTACTGGATCCCGCATTTCCCGATGGTCTTCCTGTTCTTCATCTCCTGCCTGGCGGAAACCAACCGGCCACCGTTTGACCTTCCCGAGGCGGAGTCTGAACTGGTGGCGGGTTATCAGGTTGAATATTCGGCAACGCCCTTCCTGCTGTTCATGGCGGGCGAATACATCTCTATCTTCCTGATGTGTGCACTGACCTCGCTGTTGTTCTTTGGTGGCTGGCTGTCGCCAATCCCCGGCCTGCCGGATGGCGTGCTGTGGATGATCGGCAAGATGGCCTTCTTCTTCTTCCTCTTTGCAATGGTGAAAGCCATCACCCCGCGCTACCGCTATGATCAGCTGATGCGCTTGGGCTGGAAGGTCTTTTTGCCCTTCTCGCTGTTTTGGGTGGTCTTTGTCGCCTTTGCTGCAAAATTTGACTGGTTCTGGGGCATTTTCGCCCGCTGGACCGTGGGAGGCTGATCATGACCAACCAGATCGATTATACCCGCGCCGCCAAATACTTCCTGCTGCAGGATTTTTGGGTCGGCTTCAAACTGGGGATGAAATACTTCTTTGCCCCCAAGGCCACCATAAACTACCCGCATGAAAAGGGGCCTCTGTCGCCCAGGTTCCGCGGCGAACACGCGTTGCGGCGGTATCCCAATGGCGAAGAGCGCTGCATTGCCTGCAAACTGTGCGAAGCGGTTTGTCCGGCGCAGGCGATCACCATTGATGCGGAACCCCGCGAAGATGGCAGCCGCCGCACCACGCGCTATGACCTCGACATGACCAAATGCATCTACTGCGGTTTCTGCCAAGAAGCCTGCCCGGTGGATGCCATTGTTGAGGGACCAAATTTTGAGTTCGCCACTGAAAACCGCGAAGAGCTGTTTTATGACAAGGAAAAACTCTTGTCGAACGGCGACCGTTGGGAAGCAGAAATTGCCCGCAACCTAGAACTGGATGCACCCTACCGATGAGCGATGCAAAGAACCCCTTTGAGGCCATGATGGCGCAGGCCCAGGCGCAGTATCAGGACATGTTCAAATCCATGAACCCGGATCTGGCTGCCGGACTGGATCCGATGACCATGAAAGGGTTCGAGGCCCTTTGGCCGACGATGCCAAAAGAAGCCATGGAAATGATGTTTGGCAGGGGCCTCAACAAAGATGGTCTCGATGCTAAAACCCGGCTTTTGCTGACGCTGGCCGGGTTGACGTGCCAGGGCGCACAGGCAGATACAGCCCTGCGTCAAACCGTGCGCCACGCCGTCGAGGCGGGGGCGAAGAAACAAGAGATCGTTGAGACGATCGGACAGATGTCGGTCTTTGCCGGCATTCCGGCCATGAACCGGGCGCTTGAGTTGGCGCAAGAGGTTATGGGCGACAAAAGGGACGATGAGACATGAGCGTTTTTGCCTTCTACCTCTTCGCCATCAGCGCCATCACGGGCGGGTTGTTCACGGTCATCAGCCGTCAGCCTGTGCATTCGGTGCTGTGGCTGATCCTGGCCTTTATCTCTTCGGCCGGGTTGTTTGTGCTGCTGGGGGCGGAATTCGTCGCCATGTTGCTGGTGATCGTCTACGTGGGCGCGGTCGCGGTGCTGTTCCTGTTTGTGGTGATGATGCTGGATGTGGATTTTGCCGCTCTCAAGGCTGAGATGGCCCAGTATATGCCGCTGGCTTTGCTGATTGGCTTGGTCATTCTGATGCAATTTGTCATGGCCTTTGGCTCTTGGGAGACGGCACATGGGGCGGCGGATCTTTTGGCGCAACCGATCCCAACGGATCTGCACAACACCGAGGCCCTGGGCCTTATCATCTATGACCAATACTTTCTCTTGTTCCAGCTGTCGGGTCTGATCCTGTTGGTGGCCATGATTGGTGCCATCACCCTGACCCTGCGCCATCGTAAAGATGTCAAACGCCAGAACGTCATGCTGCAGATGTCGCGTGATCCGGCCAAGGCAATGGAACTCAAGGACGTCAAACCGGGGCAGGGACTATAACAATGATTGGTATTGAACACTACCTCACCGTCGCTGCGACCTTGTTCGTCATCGGTATTTTCGGGCTCTTTTTGAACCGCAAGAACGTGATTATCCTGCTGATGAGCATCGAGTTGATGCTCTTGGCGGTGAATATCAACCTTGTGGCCTTTTCCAGTTTCCTTGGGGATCTGGTGGGGCAGGTCTTTACCCTGTTTGTGCTGACCGTGGCCGCCGCCGAGGCCGCCATTGGTCTGGCGATCCTCGTCTGCTTCTTCCGTAACCGCGGCACGATCGCGGTGGAAGACATCAATATGATGAAGGGCTAAAGCATCATGGAAACCATCCTACTCTTTGCCCCCTTCGTGGGCGCGCTGATTTGTGGCTTTGGCCACAAATTCATCGGCGAAAAAGCGGCCATGATGACGGCGACAGGCCTGTTGTTCCTCTCGGCGCTGCTCTCCTGGATTGTCTTTATCAGTTTTGACGGCGTCACCCGCTCGATCGAGATCCTAACCTGGGTCCAGAGCGGTAGCCTGAATACCTCCTGGGGTATTCGCCTTGACCGTTTGACCGCGCTGATGCTGATCGTTGTCACCTCGGTCTCCTCGCTCGTGCATCTCTATTCCTTCGGCTACATGGCGGATGACCCACAGTGGAAAGAGGGCGAGAGCTACAAGCCGCGCTTCTTTGCCTATCTGTCGTTCTTTACCTTTGCCATGCTGATGCTTGTTACCTCTGATAACCTGCTGCAGATGTTCTTTGGCTGGGAAGGTGTCGGCGTTGCCTCTTACCTTCTGATCGGCTTTTACTATCGTAAGCCAAGCGCCAATGCCGCAGCGATGAAGGCCTTTATTGTCAACCGGGTTGGGGATTTTGGCTTTGCGCTGGGGATCTTTGGTCTGTTCCTGATGACCGACAGTATCAACTTTTCAGAGATCTTTACTGCCATCCCAACCGAGGTAGCGGGACATACGATTTCCTTCCTCTGGGCGGAGTGGGACGCGGCCAACCTGCTGGCGATCTTGCTGTTCATCGGAGCCATGGGGAAATCGGCGCAGCTGATCCTGCACACCTGGTTGCCGGATGCGATGGAAGGTCCAACCCCTGTTTCGGCGCTGATCCACGCGGCCACCATGGTCACGGCGGGTGTCTTCCTGGTCTGCCGCATGTCGCCGCTGATGGAGTTTGCCCCGCAGGCTACCATGTTCATCACAGTGATTGGTGCCTCAACGGCCTTTTTCGCCGCTACCGTGGGTCTGGTTCAGACCGACATCAAGCGCGTCATTGCCTATTCGACCTGTTCGCAGCTTGGCTACATGTTCGTGGCCGCTGGCGTCGGTATGTACTCAGCTGCCATGTTCCACCTGTTCACGCATGCCTTTTTCAAGGCGATGTTGTTCCTGGGCGCCGGTTCGGTGATCCACGCGATGCATCACGAGCAGGACATGAATAACTACGGCGGCTTGCGCAAAAAGATCCCCTATACCTATTGGGCGATGATGATTGGCACGCTGGCGATCACCGGTGTTGGCATCCCGCTGACCCATATTGGTTTTGCCGGCTTCCTGTCCAAGGATGCCATTATCGAAAGCGCCTTTGCGGGTGGCTCTAACTACGGCTTCTGGCTTCTGGTGATTGCTGCCTTCATGACGTCGTTCTACAGCTGGCGGCTGATGTTCCTGACTTTCTTTGGCAAGCCACGCGGCGACAAGCACACCCATGACCATGCCCATGAAAGCCCGATCACCATGCTGATCCCACTAGGGGTTCTGGCGCTTGGCGCGGTCTTCTCAGGGATGATCTGGTACAACAGCTTCTTTGGTCACGCCGATCAGGTTGGTAAGTTCTATGGCATTCCAGTGGCTGAGGCCTCAGCCGGTGCACATGGCGAAACGGACAGCCACGTAGATGACACAGGCCGCGCAGATGACACAGGCCACGCAGAGGGAGCTGCAGAGGGCGAGCATCACTACGCCTTTGCTGGCAAGCCGGGCGAGGGTGCGCTTTACTTTGCGCCCGACAATCACGTGCTGGAAGACGCGCATGCTGCACCAAATTGGGTAAAGGTCTCGCCCTTTATCGCGATGTCCCTTGGCCTGCTGCTGGCGGTGTGGTTCTACATCGTGAATCCCAGTCTGCCAGGTCGTTTGGCCAACACCTTTCAGCCGCTGTATCTGTTCCTCAAGAACAAATGGTACTTTGACGAGCTGTATGACGTGATCTTTGTCAAACCAGCCCTGGCGATTGGCCGCTTCCTGTGGAAGCGCGGCGATGGCAATGTCATTGACGGCTTCCTCAACGGTGTGGCCATGGGCATCGTACCCTTCTTCACCCGTCTCGCTGGCCGGGCACAGTCCGGTTTCATCTTTACCTATGCCTTCTGGATGGTACTGGGCATCGCTGCCCTGGTCACCTGGATGTCGATCGGCGGAGGAGCCCACTGATGGACAACCTGCTTTCTATTGTGACCTTTATCCCTGCCGGGGCGGCTGCTGTCATGGCGCTGCTTATGCGGGGAGAGGATGCCTCGGCGCAGCGCAATGCCAAATGGCTGGCGTTGATGGCCACCTCGATCACCTTCCTGGTGTCTCTGGGGATCTACACGCAGTTTGACCCTGCCAATACCGGCTTTCAGTTCGTAGAACAGCACGACTGGGTCTTTGGCCTGCAGTATAAAATGGGCGTCGATGGCATTTCGGTGCTGTTTGTGATGCTCACCACCTTTGTGATGCCGCTGACCATTCTGGCCAGTTGGAACGTCTCAAACCGCGTCAAAGAATATATGATCGCCTTCCTGCTGCTGGAGACCCTGATGCTGGGTGTCTTTATGGCGCTGGATCTGGTGCTGTTTTACATGTTCTTCGAGGCGGGCCTCATTCCGATGTTCCTGATCATTGGTATCTGGGGTGGCAAAGAGCGCATCTATGCCTCGTTCAAGTTCTTCCTCTATACCTTCCTCGGCTCGGTTCTGATGCTGGTCGCGATGGTTGCGATGTTTGCGGACGCACAGACCACTGATATTGAGACCCTACTGATCCATACGTTCTCAGCTTCAAGCTTTGATCTGCTGGGCATTCACGTGGTTGGCGGGATGCAAACTCTGATGTTCCTGGCCTTTTTTGCCTCCTTCGCGGTGAAAATGCCGATGTGGCCGGTGCACACATGGTTACCGGATGCGCACGTGCAGGCGCCAACGGCCGGATCCGTGGTGCTGGCGGCAATCCTGCTCAAGATGGGGGGCTATGGCTTCCTGCGCTTCTCGTTGCCGATGTTCCCGGTTGGAACCGATGTGATGACCGATCTGGTCCTGTGGATGTCGGCGATTGCCGTGGTCTATACCTCGCTGGTGGCGATGGTGCAGGAAGACATGAAAAAGCTGATCGCCTATTCTTCGGTGGCGCATATGGGCTTTGTCACCATGGGGATCTTTTCAGTCAACCAGCAGGGCATTGACGGCGCGATCTTCCAAATGCTGAGCCACGGCTTTATCTCGGCGGCGCTGTTCCTCTGTGTCGGTGTGATCTATGATCGTATGCACACCCGCGATATCGACGCCTATGGCGGCTTGGTTGTGCGCATGCCTGCCTTTGCGCTGGTCTTTATGCTGTTCACCATGGCCAACGTCGGCCTGCCCGGCACCTCTGGCTTTGTTGGCGAATTCCTTACCCTGATGGGCGCCTTCCAGAAAAACACCTGGGTTGCCGCAGTTGCTGCATCGGGCGTGATCTTCTCGGCCTGTTATGCCCTGTGGCTGTACCGTCGGGTGGTGTTTGGCGATCTGATCAAGGCAAGCCTGAAGACGATCGAGGACATGGACAGGCGGGAACGCCTGATCTTTGCGCCGCTGATTGTCATGACCATTTTGCTGGGCATCTACCCCTCACTGATCACCGATATCATCAGTCCGTCGACTGAAGCGTTGATCGCTAACTTTAACCAGTCTCTGGCTGCTGCGGATCTTTCTGCGGTGCCCCAGACTGCGTCGCATTAAGGGAGCATGGGCAGATGATCCAAGCTGATCTCTCCGTAATTCTGCCGGAAATTATCCTGGCACTTTACGCAATGGCGGCGCTTTTGGGCGCGGTCTACACGGGCAAGGATAAGCTGGCCACGACGCTGGTCTGGTCAACGGCAGGGCTGATGGCTGTGCTGGGGATCTGGATTGGCCTCAATGGCAGCGGCACACATTCAGCCTTTGGTGGCATGTTTGTCGATGACGGCTTTGCCCGCTTTGCCAAAGTCACCATATTGCTGTCGGCGGCAGCGGTGCTGGTCATGGGCCAGGAATACATGTTGCGTCGCGATATGCTGCGGTTCGAATACCCCATCCTGGTGGCCCTCAGCGCGGTTGGCATGATGGTTATGGTCTCCGCAGGCGATTTGATGTCGCTCTATATGGGGTTGGAGCTGCAGTCTCTGGCGCTCTATGTTGTGGCCTCGATGCGCCGCGACAGCATCAAATCCACCGAGGCTGGTCTCAAGTATTTTGTACTGGGCGCGCTCTCTTCGGGTCTGCTGCTTTATGGAGCATCGCTGGTCTATGGCTTCGCCGGAACCACAAAGTTTGAGGGCATCATTCAGGTGGCTCAGCACGGTGAAGTCTCTGTTGGTCTGCTCTTTGGCCTGGTCTTCCTGATCTCGGGCCTTGCGTTTAAGGTCTCGGCGGTGCCGTTCCAC
>JAWUWF010000022.1:0-30431 GCA_034111985.1 Pseudophaeobacter sp. | reverse complement strand
TTTCTGATCCAGCAGGATCGCCAGCATCAGCCCCAGCAGCATGGAGATGCCGATAAACAGCGCGCCAAAAATGAACAGGTTGTCCATTGCCGTGTCCCAGCGCGGTGAGGCAAGCAGGCGTTTGTATTGGATAAATCCGTGCAGCTCGTATTTTGGCAACAGTTTTGAACGGGTCAAAGAAATCCAGGCGGTCCAGGCGATGAAACCGTAGACAAAGATGAGGATCGCCAAAAATGAGGGTGCCAGCACCATCTTGGGGTCAATCACCCAGTTGAAGGTGAATGTCTCAAATCCCCAACCCCGTACCATGGCCTCGATCCCCAATCCGGGGTTCATGATCCCTTTCCAGGCGGTGCCGGTTACGATCCTCGACAGCGCCATCGGGTAGAGGTAGATGGTGCGCAAAACGCCCTCGACACGGATTTTCTGATCCAGCAGGATCGCCAGCATCAGCCCCAGCAGCATGGAGATGCCGATAAACAGCGCGCCAAAAATGAACAGGTTGTCCATTGCCGTGTCCCAGCGCGGTGAGGCAAGCAGTCGTTTGTATTGGATAAATCCGTGCAGCTCGTATTTTGGCAACAGTTTTGAACGGGTCAAAGAAATCCAGGCGGTCCAGGCGATGAAACCGTAGACAAAGATGAGGATCGCCACAAATGAGGGTGCCAGCACCATCTTGGGGATCTGCCGTTCCAGCCATGCGATCATTGGATCGTGCCCTTTGAAGTCGAGTGTCGCCCCGGCATATCAAACCGGGGCGAAGGTGTCTTGTGAGACAAGGCGGCAGCGCTCAGAGCGAGTTTGCCACGGCGTTCACCAGCATGGTCACGGCATCTGCCGAGGACATATCAGAGTTGAAATGCGCTGTGACCACATCGGTGATGGCACCGGACTGGGCGCCCCGCATTGCCATGCCATGGGCATAGCTGGGCAGAAGTGAGCCGTCCTTTGAGCTTGCGGTCATGTCAGCGGCGGACAGATGCGCGCAGCTGTCGAATTCGTCCATCTCCACATCAACCCGCGCCGGGATCGAGCCCTTGTTGAGGTTGAATACCTTCTGAAAGTTCTGCCCGACGATCAGCTTGGCCAAAAGCGCCTGACCGTCCTGTTTGTCATCGCCTGCAACATCGAACATGGCAAAGCTGTCAACATTGTAGAGAAAGCCCGCTCCGGGAGCCGAGGCACAGAGGAAGTCTTCACCCGGCACCTTGCCAGCTGCGAGGAATTCGCCCTTGGCCCAGTCGCCCATGATCTGAAAGGCGGCCTCGCCATTCATCACCATTGAGGTCGCAAGATTCCAGTCGCGCCCGGGAAAATTGCTGTCCACATAGCCGCGCATCTTGCGCATCTGGTCAAATACCGCGACCATTTCGTCAGAGGCCAGCATCGCAGGGTCCAGATCCACAAAGGCCTGCTGAAATCCATCTGCCCCCAGAATGCCAAGGGCGACCACTTCAAAAACCGTGGCGTCCTGCCAGGCCTGACCACCATGGGCCAGCGGGATCACTCCAGCGGCCTGCAGCTTGTCTGCAGCGGCGTTGAAATCGTCCCAGCTGGTGGGCATTTCTATGTTGTTTGCCTTGAGGATCTCGGCGTTGGCCCAGAGCCAGTCAACCCGGTGGACGTTTACCGGTGCGGCGCACCACTGACCTTCACATTTCATATGCGCGGCAATGGACGCGGGCAGCACCTTGTCCCAGCCCTCGGCCTCGGCCACGGCGGAAATGTCAGCCAGCACGCCCTCCTCAAACCATTCCTGAATGGCAGGGCCTTTCAGTTGCACAGCTGTTGGTGCGTTGCCGGACAGCACGCGGGCGCGCAGGGCGGTCATGGCCGCGTCACCGCCGCCGCCAGCCACTGGCATATCGGTCCAGGTGCCGCCATTGGCTGAAAACTCCTGCTGCAATACGGCAACGGACTTGGCCTCGCCGCCCGAGGTCCACCAGTGCAGAACCTCTGCCTGTGGCCCGGCCTGGGCAATGGATGCACCTGCAAGCGCCAGCGTCGAGGCTGCCGCAAATACGGATCTTCTCATGACTATTTCCTCCCATTTTGGTCAAAGGACCCCTCCCGGGTCCCGAATTTGCGTCCTGGAATATGCTAGCACAGCCCAGGACACAGGTGCCGCATAGGGTGCGGCTGTATTGCGGCCAGCCTGCGCCGACTGGGACACTGTCGCAATGGTTGAGCGCGCATCTGGCAGGGGCAAGCAGAAGAAAACAGCCGGTTCCGTTACATCTTGTTACCTTGCAGTTAACTGTGGCGGCAAAATGGGGCAGTCTCGGCCATAACCACGGTAGCGTTTTGGGCGCTTGGCCCCCAATGCTGCAGGGTCGCGGCCAACAAAAGACAGAGACAGAGGCAGACAAAATGGCGATTCCCCGGCTTTTGGTGGTCGATGACGATGCAGAGACCCGCAGTATGCTGACGCAGTTTCTGCAGCAAAACGGCTTTATCGCGCTGCCCGCCCAAAGCGAGGCCGAGATCCGCGCTCATATGCAGGCAGGACGGGTGGATCTGATCCTGCTGGATGTGATGCTGGGGGCGGAGAACGGTGTCGAGATCTGCGCCCGGCTGCGTGCCGAGCAGGATGTGCCAATCATCCTGGTGTCAGCGCTGTCGCAGGACCATCAGCGCATGGCCGGCTATGAGGGGGGCGCCGACGACTATATCGCCAAGCCTTTTAATCCGGATCTGCTGCTGGCGCGGCTCAGGGCAGTGTTGCAACGCGCCAGTCGCAGCGCCTCGCTGGTGTATCGCCGCCGTCTGGCGCTGTTTCGCTTTGGCGGTTGGACCTATGACGGCAAGCGCGACGAGGTGCTGTCACCGCAGGGGTTTCAGGTGGCGCTGTCGCAGCGCGAGACCAGCCTGCTCAAGGTGTTTTTGGCCAACCCGCATATTCCTTTGCAGCGAGAAGAAATCCAGGCCGGCCTGCAGGAGAGCCACACAGCCGGGACAGCTGCCGAGGGCGAGGGCTCGGGACGGGCGATAGATATGCTGGTGGGGCGGCTGCGCTCCAAGATCGAGAGTGACCCTAAGGATCCGCAATTGCTGCGGACCGCACGGGGCATTGGCTATGTGCTGGCGGTGGACGTCAGCGAAGAGCCGGCAGAGTGAGCGGCGCACTGCACCTCAAGGCACTGGCGCGGGTCTGGATCCTTGCGGGCTTTGGGCTCGGGGTTTTGACCACGGCGTTTTGGCTGCACTCAACCCAGGTCTGGCAGGCGCACCTGCTGCGTAATCAAATGGCGGGGATCTTATTGTATCACTCCCTGCAGGGGGAGGGGAGGCTGCCTGCCGGGCTGACGGGAGTCGTGCTGCCGACTGCTTCTGCGCCGGTACGGTCGCGGGGCGTGGCACAATGGATCCGGCAACAGGTAGGGGTTCGGGGACCGGGGTTTATCACCGAGGTCTCAATCCAGACCTCCTCGTTTGACACGGGAGGCAGGCAGAGAGCAGCCGTTGGTCTTGGCGCAGTTGGCGGCACGGCGCTGCGTTTGGTGATCCTGTCGGACAGTCGGCGCTACGCGGTTGCAGATCTTGAGACCGCCGCATTGCAAACTGCAGCAGAGAAACTGGGTGCTGTGACCCGGCTTTTGGCGACCTATTGCAGTGATGCCATTATCTTTGCCCGCCTGGGCGAGGGGGCCTGGCAGCAGATAGATGGCACTGATCTGTGGGGCTGCGCTGCGGCTCCGCGCGATCTGCGTTTGCCTGCGGTGCTGCTGGCGGCTCTGGGGTTGGCCATCTTGTTGAGCCAAAGCGCCGAGGTCACCGCGCGCTTTGGCGCCTTTGCTGAGCTGCTGCGGCAGCGGCGCTCTGTCGGCGGGCCTGACAGCTATTCCAGTCAAGGGCCAAAGGAGTTGCAGGACATCGTGACGGCGGTGAACGCGCATCTTGCGGGGGCCCGGGAACAGATCGCCAAACGGGCGACGGTTCTGTCCGGGGTCAGCCACGATCTTGGCACGCCCGCCACACGCCTGCGGCTGCGCGCCGCCCTGATCCAGGACAAGGAGCTGCGTCACAAGCTGGAGGCGGATATCGACAGCATGACCGGCATGATCGAAAGCGTGCTGACCTATACCCGCTCCGAGCTCAGCCTGGAGGTGCCGCGCCAAATTTCGCTCGCGGCTTTGGTTGAGGCTCTGGTGGCGGACTATCAGGATCTGGGCAAACCGGTGCACTATCTGCCCTGGCGGCCGGAAGGCGCACAAGGCGCGCAGTCGCTGTTTTCAGCGCGTGCAGGACAGGTGGGGCAAGCTGTGCAGCCAGACACGCGGCGGGTACTGGTCACCGCGCGTCCCATCCTGTTGCAACGTGCGCTGACAAATCTGGTGGACAATGCGCTGAAATATGGCCGCCGCGCTGAGGTTCGCCTGGAGGCGACCTCGCAGAGCGCCGTCATCACGGTACAGGACGAAGGGTCCGAGCTGACAGTTGCGGAGATCGAGGCGGTTCTGGCGCCGTTTCAGCGTGGAGCCAATAGCACATCAATTGACGGTTTTGGCCTAGGGCTGACCATTGTCGCCACCGTGGCCGAGCAGCATGGTGGCAGCCTGCGCTTTGAGCGGGGCAGTCGCGGGCTACGGGCAAGACTGGAAATCCAGCGCAGCTAGCAGGCTCTGGCGAGCGGCTGCCGGGTCTCTGGGATCAGGGATTACCGGTTGTCGATCAGCGGATTGGGTTTGGCAAACCCCTCAAGATCCTGCTGGTTGGTGATGGTGATCTGCCTGCCCTGAACGAGGACCCCATAGGGCTGCAGGCTTTTGAAGGCGCGGCTTAGGTTTTCTGAGGTCATGCCCAGCACCGAGGCGAGGCGGCGTTTTTCGGCGTCCAGGGTGAAGGTCTGCGCGCCGCCAGTGCGCGCTTGCAGGCGCAACAGGTAGTTGGCCAACCGCTCCAGTGAGGTGCGCAGCTTCAGGTCCTTGGTGTTCTTGATCACGCCACGATAACACTGCGCCAGCTCTCCGACGATGGCGCGGGCGAACTGGCTGTCCTTGTCAAAGACCTCGCGCACATCCTGGCTGGGGATAAGGGCAATGCGACTTTTCTCCATGGTGCGCGCCGACATCAGATAGGGCGCATCCTTGACGGTCGCTGCCAGAATGAAGGTGGAGACCGGGCGCACTGTTGCCATGCTGGTTTCACGACCGTTCCAGCTGGAAAACAGATCCACCGATCCCGACAGCAGAATATGCAAAAAGTCGCTGGGGTCGCCTTCGGAAATCAGCTCAATCTGGGGTGGGAAGTTTTGCACATAAGACGCGCGCAAAAGCCGTTGAAAATGCTCATCCTCCATAGCGGAAAACAGGTGCAGGTCCCGGATGTCGGACAGATCTGAATCGGGCATGCCTTGCGTCACCAGCTGAGAATTCACTCGCATGTTGATCGCGCATCCACTTGATAAATGTCAACTCCTAGCTTGATCCATGTCCGAGGTGGCTTTGATCTTCAGAAGATATGTAAATGACAAAAGTCCGTAACTCATTTATTTGTAATGATTTTTCTTGGTTTTATGATCTGGATCAAACTGCATTGAACAATAAGGCTGCAGGTCTCTCCCAAAGCTCGCCTCAGCGGGTGTTTCGTAAATTTCGGAGGGACACCGATGGAAATTCAAAACAAGGCCACCAGCCTCTGGCGAAATTTCTTCAATGTCCGGATGGTGCAAATCCGGACATTCCACATGACGTGGTTCGCCTTTTTCTCATGCTTTTTTGCTTGGTTCGGCATCGCGCCCTTGATGATTATCGTGCGCGAAGAGCTGGAGCTGACCAAATCGCAAGTGGGCTGGTCAATCATCGCCTCGGTGGCGGTGACGGTCTTTGCCCGCTTCTTTATCGGCTGGCTCTGTGACCGGATCGGCCCAAGGCTGTCATACACCTATCTGTTGATCTTTGGCGCCTTCCCGGTGGCGGGCATTGGTCTGGCAGACAGCTTTGAGAGCTTTTTGTTCTTTCGTTTGCTGATTGGCGTAATTGGGGCCTCCTTTGTGATCACCCAGTACCACACCACCGTGATGTTCGCGCCCAATGTGGTTGGCACCGCCAATGCAACCTCGGCCGGCTGGGGGAATCTTGGCGGTGGTGTCACCCAGTTTGCCATGCCCATGGTGTTTTCGATGTTCGTCATTGGCTTTGGCTTCAGCGATGCCGAGGGCTGGCGCATGTCGATGATGGTTGTGGGTTGTGTGATCTTTGTGGTCGGCATTGCCTATTACTTCCTGACACAGGATGCGCCGGACGGTAATTTCAAAGAATTGCGTGAAAAGAACCTGCTACCGACCAAGAAATCGGTGACGGTAGATTACTTTCGCGCCATGGCTGACTACCGCGTCTGGGTGCTGTTCCTGATCTACGGGTCTTGCTTTGGCATTGAGCTCACCGTCAATAACGTGGCGGCGCTGTATTTCTATGACTACTTCGACCTGAGCCTGGTGGCGGCGGGTGGTGTTGCGGCCTCCTTTGGTCTGATGAACATCTTTGCCCGGACCCTTGGCGGCATCTTTGGCGACAACTTCGGCGCACTTTGGGGCCTTAAGGGCCGCAGCTTCTGGCTGTTTGTTGTGCTCTTGGGCGAAGGCTGTGCGCTGATGATCTTTAGTCAGATGCAGGTGCTGTTTCTGGCGCTGCCGATGCTGATCATCTTTTCGCTGTTCACCCAAATGGCCGAAGGCGCGACCTATTCGGTGGTTCCCTTCATCAATAAAAACGCCCTCGGCGCCGTCGCTGGCGTGGTTGGGGCGGGCGGTAACGCCGGTGCGGTGGCTGCGGGCTTTTTGTTCAAGGGGGCCATGGACTGGCCGGATGTGTTCTTTGTCATCGGCGTCACGGTCGCCTGTGCCTCGGTTCTGGCCTTCTTTGTCCGCTTTAGCGAAGCCCAGGAAGAAGAAGAACGCGCCAATCTTGAGCATGCCCATCTGGACGGCCTGCGCCTGCGCGCTGAACGCGCCAATACAGCGCTCGCCCAATCTGTCGCCGTTGTCGAAGAGTGGAACCGTAACCACCCCGAAGCAAGCAAATCCTAAAAGTCTAAACTGGCGGGCCGTTCCCGGTCCGCCGCAACCTCATCACGAGGAGGAAAAACGTGGGACAAGACCTAAGAAACTACACCCCGGAGGACGAGAGCTATTGGGCCTCCGAGGGCAAAGCCATCGCCACCCGCAACCTGTGGATCTCGATCCCCTCGCTGCTGTGCGGATTTGCTGTCTGGCTCTATTGGGGCATCATCACCGTTCAGATGATCAACCTCGGTTTCAGCTTTGAAAAATCAGAGCTGTTTACCCTTGCGGCCATCGCCGGTCTGACCGGTGCGACGCTGCGGATCCCGTCGACGTTCTTTATCCGTATTGCGGGGGGACGAAACACCATCTTCTTTACCACAGCCTTGCTGATGATCCCCGCCTTGGGGGCCGGTATTGCACTGCAGAACCCAAATACGCCGCTGTGGCAGTTCCAGATCCTGGCCTTCCTGTCGGGTATCGGGGGCGGTAACTTCTCCAGCTCTATGTCCAACATCTCGTTCTTTTACCCCAAGAAAATCCAGGGCTATGCGCTGGGCATGAACGCGGGTCTGGGCAACTTTGGTGTGACCACCATGCAGATCGTTATCCCGCTGGTGATGACCTTTGGCCTGTTCGGTGGTGATCCGCTGATCCTGGAAAACACCTCTGGCACCCTGATTGGCAAGATCCCCGCGGGCACCGAGACCTATATCCATAATGCCGGGTATGTCTGGTTGCTGTTGCTTATCCCGCTGGCCTTTGCCGGTTGGTTCGGCATGAACAATATCAGGGACGAAGATGTCAGCCCCGACATTCCCAGCCCCGTTGGTGCCTTTTCAACCATCACCTTTATGCTGCTCATTGGGTTTGTCACCGCCGCCTTTGGGCTGTGGTTGATGCTGCCGGCCAAGGTTGGTGGCTCCGGCTTTATGGTCTCCAAATGGCTGGTGCTGCCGATCGTGATTGCGCTGACAGTTTTCTTGCTGAAACTGATCCCTGGTCAGATTGGTCAGAACCTGACACGCCAGTACAAGATCTTTGGCAACAAGCACACCTGGGCGATGACCGTGATCTACACCATGACCTTTGGCTCGTTCATCGGCTATTCTGCCGCGCTGGCGCTTACCATCAAAGTGGTCTTTGGCTTCCAGCACCTGATGGTGGACGGAGTGCTGACCCATGACACAGTAAACGCCAGCGGCCCCTCGGCTCTGATGTTTGCCTGGATGGGGCCTTTCATCGGCGCGCTGATCCGTCCTGTTGGTGGCATGATCGCCGATAAACTGGGCGGTGCCCGGGTGACCCAGTGGATCTCCTTTGTCATGGTCGGCTCCGCCCTTGGTGTCGCCTACTATATCCAGAAGGCCTATGCCTCGGCCACGCCGGAAGAGTATTTTGTGCCCTTCCTTGGCCTCTTCCTGATCCTGTTTGCCGCGACCGGTATCGGCAATGGCTCCACCTACCGCACCATCGCCTTTGCCTTCAACAAAGAGCAGGCCGGTCCGGTTCTGGGTTGGACGGCTGCGGTTGCTGCTTACGGCGCCTTCATTATCCCCAAGGTGTTTGGGGAGCAGATGAAAGCCGGAACCCCAGAGCATGCCCTCTACGGTTTCGCCGTCTTCTATGCGGTCTGCATCGCGATCAACTGGTGGTTCTACCTGCGCCCAGGCGCCTACATCAAGAACCCCTGAAATCTGAAAACCCATTCGCCCCGGCCTGACGTCGGCCGGGGCCCGCCCGTCAAACGGCCCGCCAAACCGTCCGCTATTCCCCGCTACCTCAAGGAGAAACCCCATGTGCCATCTGCTCGACAGGCTAAACTTCCTTCAGTCCAAAGAACTTGAAACCTTCTCCAATGGCCACGGTCAGGTCACCCGCGAAAACCGCGACTGGGAAGACACCTACCGCAATCGCTGGCGCCACGACAAAGTGGTGCGCTCGACCCATGGGGTGAACTGTACCGGTTCCTGTTCCTGGAAGATCTATGTGAAATCCGGCATCGTCACCTGGGAAACGCAGCAGACAGATTATCCGCGCACCCGTCCCGATCTGCCCAACCACGAGCCACGCGGCTGTGCCCGGGGTGCCAGCTACAGCTGGTATCTCTATTCCGCCAACCGGGTGAAAAACCCACTGGTGCGGGGGCGCCTGATGAAGATCTGGCGCAAGATGCGCGCCAGTATGAGCCCGGTTGAGGCCTGGACCAAGCTGCAAAACGACCCGATCCTGCGGGCGTCTTATGTAGAGACCCGGGGTCTTGGCGGGGTTGTGCGCGCCACCTGGGATGAGGCCACCGAGATCACGGCGGCTGCCAACCTTTATACCACCAAGACCTACGGCCCTGACCGGATCTTTGGCTTCTCGCCGATCCCGGCGATGTCGATGATCTCATATGCGGCCGGGTCGCGCTATCTGTCGCTGATGGGTGGTGTGTGCATGTCGTTTTACGACTGGTACTGCGATCTGCCGCCAGCCTCTCCTATGACCTGGGGTGAGCAGACGGATGTGCCTGAATCTGCCGACTGGTTCAACGCAGGCTACCTGCTGCTCTGGGGCTCAAACGTGCCGCAGACCCGGACGCCGGATGCGCATTTCTATACCGAAGCCCGCTATCGCGGCACCAAATCCGCCGTCATCTGCCCCGACTATTCCGAGGCGGCAAAATTTGGCGATGTCTGGCTCAACGTCAAACAGGGCACGGACGCGGCGCTGGGCATGGCCTTTGGCCACGTCATCCTGCGCGAGTTCCATCTGGATCGTCAGGCCGAGTATTTCGAAGAGTATTGCCGCAAATATTCCGACTTCCCCATGTTGGTGAAGCTGGACGAAAAAGACGGTCGCCTCATTCCGGGCCGCTTCCTTCGGGCGGATGATCTGGATGGCAAACTGGGCGAAGAGAATAACCCGGAGTGGAAAACCATTGCCTGGGACGAGGTCTCGGGTGGTCTGGTCGCGCCCAATGGCTCTATCGGCTATCGCTGGGGAGAAGACGGCGAATGGAACCTGCAGGAAAAGGCCAAAGAGGCTGACACCCGCCTGAAAATGACACTGATCCTGGAAGAAGATCACGACGACGTTGTTGGCGTGGATTTCCCCTACTTTGGCGGCGAAGCAACCGAAGCCTTTGCGACAGATGCGGATCATCCCGATGTTCTGACCCGCAACCTGCCAGTGAAAACAATCCAGACAGCCGGTGGCGAAGTCAAAGTCACCACGGTGTTTGATCTCTATTGCGCCAACTACGGTCTGGACCGGAATCTGGGCGGCGACTGGGTTGCCAAAGACTATGACGACGAGATGCCCGGCACCCCTGCCTGGGCTGAGAAAATCACTGGTGTGTCGCGCGACAAGATCATCCACGTTGCCCGTGAGTTTGCCCAGAACGCCGAAAAGACCAATGGCAAATCCATGGTCATCATCGGTGCTGCGATGAACCACTGGTATCACATGGATATGAACTACCGGGCGGTCATCAACATGCTGGTCATGTGTGGCTGCGTCGGGCAGTCCGGTGGCGGCTGGGCGCACTATGTGGGTCAGGAAAAACTGCGGCCACAAACCGGCTGGCAGCCGCTGGCCTTTGCGCTGGACTGGGGGCGCCCGCCGCGCCACATGAACTCCACCTCTGCCTGGTATGCCCACTCTGATCAGTGGCGCTATGAGACCCTTGAGGCCGGTGAGATCCTGTCGCCGACCGCGCCGAAAGGCGACTGGGATATCAACCTTATTGACTACAATGTGCGCGCCGAGCGCATGGGCTGGTTGCCATCGGCACCACAGCTAAAGACCAACCCTCTGGAGGTGGCAAAACAGGCCAAAGCCGCAGGCAAAGACGTCGCCAGCTTTGTGGCGGAACAGTTGAAATCGGGCGAGCTGGAGATGTCCTGCGAAGATCCGGATGCACCGGAAAACTGGCCGCGCAACCTCTATATCTGGCGCTCCAACCTGCTGGGCTCTTCCGGCAAAGGCCACGAATACTTCCTCAAGCATCTGCTGGGCACCGATCACGGTGTGATGGGCAAGGATCTTGGCGAAGAGGGGCGTCAGCTGCCCAAAGAAGCCAAATGGCACGAGGAAGGCCCACGCGGCAAACTCGATCTGCTGGTCACCATCGACTTCCGCATGAGCACCACGGCGGTCTATTCGGACATCGTGCTGCCAACCGCGTCATGGTATGAAAAGAACGACCTCAACACCTCGGATATGCATCCGTTCATCCATCCGCTGCAGGCGGCGGTGGACCCGGCCTACGAGAGCAAATCCGACTGGGAGATCTTTAAGGCCATCGCCAAGAAGGTGCAGGAAGTTGCCCCCGAAGTTCTGGGCCAGGAACCCGATATT
This sequence comes from Pseudophaeobacter sp., assembly GCA_034111985.1. Lineage (GTDB taxonomy): Bacteria > Pseudomonadota > Alphaproteobacteria > Rhodobacterales > Rhodobacteraceae > Pseudophaeobacter. The sequence continues at coordinate 19,087 of JAWUWF010000022.1, read as the reverse complement.
GTAGCACTCCCGCTGCTGCATGACACCCCGGCGGAGCTGGCGCAGGATCAGGTCAAAGACTGGAAGAAGGGCGAATGCGACCTGATCCCAGGTAAGACCGCGCCGAACTTTATTGCGGTAGAGCGGGACTATACCCAGATCTACGACCGCTTTGTGGCGCTGGGCCCGCTTTTGGATAAACTGGGCAATGGCGGCAAAGGCATCGGTTGGAACACCGAAAACGAAGTGCAGCACCTGCGCGAGCTGAACGGTGAATGGGCCGACGGCCCGGCCAAAGGCTGTGCCAAGATCGTCACCGACATTGATGCGACCGAGGTCGTTTTGATGCTGGCGCCGGAAACCAACGGTGAAGTGGCGGTGAAAGCCTGGGATGCGCTGTCGCAATTCACCGGCATTGATCACACTCATCTGGCGAAACCCAAAGAAGACGAAAAGATCCGTTTTCGCGATATCGCCGTGCAGCCGCGCAAGATCATCTCGTCCCCGACCTGGTCCGGTCTGGAAAGCGAAAAGGTCTGCTACAACGCCGGCTACACCAACGTGCATGAGCTGATCCCATGGCGCACCCTGACGGGGCGACAACAGCTGTATCAGGATCACCTCTGGATGCGCGCCTTTGGCGAAGGCTTCATGTCCTACCGGCCCCCGGTGGATCTGAAAACCATCACCAAGGATGTGCAGGACGATGGTGACACTCTGGTGTTGAACTTCATCACGCCGCACCAGAAATGGGGCATCCACTCGACCTATTCCGACAACCTGCTGATGCTGACGCTGAACCGCGGTGGTCCGGTGGTCTGGTTGTCTGAGAATGATGCCAAAAAGGCTGACATCAAGGACAACGACTGGATCGAACTCTACAACACCAACGGTGCGCTGACAGCGCGGGCGGTGGTGTCGCAGCGGATCAAGGATGGCACCACCTTCATGTATCACGCGCAGGAGAAAATCGTGAATACGCCCGGCTCTGAGAAGACCGGTAACCGGGGTGGCATCCACAACTCTGTGACCCGCACGGTGCTGAAACCAACCCATATGATTGGCGGCTACGCCCAGCAGTCCTACGGGTTCAACTACTACGGCACTGTTGGTTCGAACCGCGACGAATTTGTTGTGGTGCGCAAGATGAAGAAGGTCGACTGGCTCGACGATGAAGCAACCCAGAAGGAGGCAGCAGAATGAGAGTACGTGCTCAAATCGGCATGGTGCTGAACCTCGATAAATGCATCGGGTGCCACACCTGTTCCGTCACCTGTAAGAACGTCTGGACCAGCCGCGACGGTGTCGAATACGCCTGGTTCAACAATGTCGAAACCAAACCCGGCACCGGCTACCCCACCGATTGGGAAAACCAGGACCGCTGGAACGGCGGCTGGGAGCGCACCCGTGCGGGGAAGCTGCAGCCAAAGCAGGGCAGTAAATGGCGGATCCTGGCCAATATCTTTGGCAACCCGGATCTGCCCGAAATCGACGACTACTACGAGCCGTTTGATTTTGACTATGACCATCTGAAATCGGCGCCAGAGCTAAAGGCCTTTCCGACCGCGCGTCCCCGCTCCAAGATCACCGGCGAGCGCATGGAGAAAATCACCAAGGGGCCGAACTGGGAAGAAATCCTGGGCGGTGAATTCTCAAAACGGTCGCAAGACTACAATTTTGAGGGCATCCAAAAGGAGATCTACGGCGAATACGAGAATACATTCATGATGTATCTGCCGCGTCTGTGTGAGCACTGCCTCAACCCGGCCTGTGCCGCCGCCTGCCCATCGGGGGCGATCTACAAACGCGAAGAAGACGGCATTGTGCTGATCGATCAGGAAAAATGCCGCGGCTGGCGGATGTGTGTGTCGGGCTGTCCTTACAAAAAGATCTACTACAACTGGAAAAGTGGCAAATCCGAGAAATGCACCCTGTGCTATCCCCGGATTGAGAGCGGCAACCCAACGGTCTGCTCGGAAACCTGCGTCGGCCGCATCCGCTATCTGGGCGTCATGCTCTATGATGCGGATAAGATCGAACAGGCCGCAAATACGCCCGCTGAAACAGACCTCTATGACGCGCAGCTGGATGTTTTCCTCGACCCCAACGACCCGGCCGTGATCGAAACTGCCCGGGCCGATGGTATCCCCGAGGACTGGATCAAATCGGCGCAAGCTAGCCCGATCTGGAAGATGGCGATGGAGTGGAAAGTTGCCTTCCCGCTGCACCCTGAGTATCGCACGCTGCCAATGGTCTGGTATATTCCACCCCTGTCGCCGATCCAGAACGCGGCCGAGGCCGGTGCAATTGGCATGGACGGTGCCATGCCCGATGTGCGCAACCTGCGTATTCCGCTGCGCTACCTTGCCAATATGCTGACCGCAGGCGACGAAGAGCCGGTGGCTCTGGCGCTGGAACGGATGCTGGCGATGCGCTCATATATGCGGGCCAAAACCGTTGATGGCGTGCGCGACGAGGCCGTGGCCGCCAAGGTTGGCCTGGATGGGGCGATGATCGAAGACATGTATAAAATCATGGCTTTGGCGGATTATGAAGACCGCTTTGTCATCCCTACCACCCACCGGGAACAGGTCGAAGAGGCTTATGATCTGCGCGGCGAATGCGGCTTTACCGACACCAATGGCTGCTCGCCCGGTATCAGCAAGGGGTCGCTGTTTGGCGGCTCTAAGAAACCCCTGAAAATGCCCGAGGAGCTGCGCTAATGGACCGGACTCTTAAAGCGATCTCGCTACTGTTGAGCTACCCCACCCGGGAGCTGCAGGGCGCCATGTCTGAAATCGGAGGCGTTCTCGCCTCTGATACCCGGCTGACCGCCGCGGCGCGCCGCGATCTGCGGCCTCTGGTTGACGCACTGCGCAGTGACGACATTTATGACCTCGAAGAGCAATACGTCATGCTTTTTGATCGCTCGCGCACCCTCAGCCTCAACCTGTTTGAGCACGTGCACGGCGAAAGCCGGGATCGTGGTGGTGCGATGGTGTCCTTGGTCGAAACCTACCGCGATGGCGGGTTTGATCCACATACCTCGGAGCTGCCGGACCACCTGCCTGTTTTGCTGGAATTCCTGTCGATGCGTCCCTTTGCAGAAGCGCAGGATATTCTGGCCGATGCCGCCCATATCTTTGAAGCGTTAAGCGAGCGGCTTGCCCGCCGCGAAAGCCACTATGGCGCTGTGTTCACGTCTCTTTTGCAGCTTTCGGGGGCGCAGGCCAACCAGGCCGCCGTGGCCGAGCTGCTGGAGCAGGCCGAAGTAGACCCCAACGATCTGGAAGCGCTGGACGAGGTCTGGGAAGAGAGCGAAGTGCTCTTTGGCCCCGACCCGAATGCCGGCTGCCCGCAAGTGCGCGATATGCTGTCGCGCATGGATGAACCCCAAACGCCTGCACCCGGTTCGACCACCGGCGTGGCGGCTGAATAACGGAGGCTCTCATGCATAATTTTCTATTTGGAATATATCCTTATATCGCCCTTTCGGTGGCGGTCATCGGGTCGGTCGCGCGCTATGAACGCGACCCCTTCACCTGGAAGAGCTCCTCAAGCCAGATGCTGCGGCGCAAGCAGCTGATCATGGGCTCGGTGCTGTTTCACATCGGTGTTTTGATCATCTTTGTTGGCCATTTTGTCGGGTTGTTGACGCCGCTATGGGTCTTTGACGCCATCGGTGTCAGTCACGGTTTCAAACAGGTTGGGGCGGTGATTGTTGGTGGTATTGCGGGGCTGATGGCGCTGGTGGGCGGCGGCATACTGTTCCATCGTCGCTGGACCGACCCGCGCATCCGCAAAAACTCCAGCTTTGCCGATATTGCCATCTTGGCGATCCTGTTGCTGCAGCTCTGTCTGGGGCTGCTGACTATCTTTGCCTCGCTGGGCCATCTGGACGGCCATGAGATGACCAAATTCATGGCCTGGGCGCAGGGGATTTTCACCTTCGAGGCGGGTGCGGCGGCGTATATCGCTGATGTGGCTTTGATCTTTAAACTGCACCTGTTTCTGGGGCTGACCATCTTTCTGGTCTTCCCCTTCACCCGTCTGGTGCACATGCTGTCAGTGCCGGTGCGCTATCTCTTTCGCCCGGGCTATCAGGTGGTACGCTCGCGCCGCAGTACGCCTTTGCCAACACGTGCCGGACCGGTTGCTCCCAACCGTTCCGCCAGCAAATAAGCCGGAGTATATCAGATGAAAGCTGGCCTTTTTCCCGATCTGGTCGTCAATGGCGAATGTGTTCCGCATGCCGTGGTTGCGGCTGAGACGCAGAACCACGAAGCCCCGACCGGTAAACCCGGCATCGCCTGGCGCAAGGCCGCCAATGCGGTTGCCGTACGCACCCTGCTGTTGCAGGAGGCCCGCCGCCGGGCGCTAAAAACAGAGCCCGCCGAGGTTGGACCGGGTCGTTTTGAAACCGATGAGGAGGCCCTGGTCCGGGGCCTTCTCGAAGCCTCGGTTGCGGTTGAGATCCCCAGTGAAGACGAGGTGAAAGAAGAATGGGCCCGCGATCCGTCGCGGTTCCGCTCGCCGCCCTTGTGGGAGGTCTCGCATATTCTGTGTGCCTGTGATCCGCGCGACAAAGACGCCAAGGAAAAAGCCCTGCGCAAGGCCAATGTGCTGAGCGCGCGTCTGAAGGAAAAACCCCGCGACTTTATCGCTCTGGCCAAATCTGACAGCGATTGCGGCTCCAAAAGCGCCGGCGGCGCTCTGGGCCAGCTTGGACCTGGGGACACGGTGCCTGAATTTGAAAAATTCCTGCATCATCTTGCAGAAGGCGAGATCACGCCCGTGCCCGTCCTGTCGCGCCATGGCTATCATATCGTACGGATGGATGCGGTGGCCAAAGGCAAGGAACTGCCCTTTGAAGCGGCCAGACGCGCCATCACCATCGCGATGGAAAAAGCGGCCTGGGCCCGCGCCGCACAGAGCTTTGTTCAGGATCTGGCGGCCTCGGCTGAAATTACCGGGGCGGATCTGAAACCCGTTTTGTAGCACTATTTACAGCACTGTGGAGAGGGGCAGGGAATGACGTCACGATCAGGTTGCAACAACCCTCGTGGCGGCGGCCTCTTCTCTGCCGGTGCTGCGCTGCTGACAGATGGGCTGGGCTTTATCGCCGCCGCCCATCTGCGGCAACGCAGAGTCTGCATCCTGCTGGACCAGATTGTTGCGGGAGACTGTACTGCGCCGCAAGAGGTGTACTGGGCGGTGGACTTTTTGCAAACGGATCTGCCGCTGCATCTGGCGGATGAGGAGGAAGACCTGTTTCCGCTGATGCGGCGCTGTTGCTTGCCAGAAGACGAGATAGACCGCGGGATCAGCCGATTACTGTTGGATCATCGACAGGCAGAGCAGGACACGCCTGAGGTCATTGCCCTGCTTGCCAAGGTTTTGCAGATCTGTCCCTTGACCGTAGAGGAGCAGTCATTGTTGTCGCGGTTCTCTTCCTGTGCGCGGCGCCATCTCATTCTGGAGACCGCCGTGATCCTGCCCATCGCCCGGTTGCGCCTGCGCGACAGCGACCATCAAAGCCTGCGCTTGCGAATGATGCAGCGGCGCGGTCTGGATACAAAAACAACCTGGAGTCATCGGTGATCTGGACAGGAAAAAGGCGAGATTCCCGATGCGCAATGACCTGTTTTAAGACTGATTGAATCTCAGATGAAGTTACGCCAAAATTCTGATTTTAATTATTAAATTCAAGTGTTTTGGTGTCATTAATAGGAGCGAATGCCATGCAAATAGCCTATACATGCGCGCCCGGGCGCGGTGACACGGATATGATCCTGTTTCAGTTGGCGCAACGCGTGATGCAAGCAGGGCTGACCCCCTGTGGGACGGTGCAGATCAACACGGACCATGCTGAGGGAGGGCGGTGTGACATGGATGTGCAGGTGCTGCCCAGAGGGCCGGTGGTCCGCATTTCGCAATCCCTGGGTAAGACCGCGCGCGGCTGTCGGCTGAACCCCTCAGCACTTGAGAAGACGGTTGCCCTGACAGAGGCGGAGTTGCGCGCAGGAGCGGATCTTTTGATCGTCAACAAATTTGGCAAGCACGAAGCCGAGGGGCGCGGTTTTCGCGCCACCATCGGCGAGGCCATGGCTCTGGGTGTGCCAGTGCTGGTGGGTCTGAACCAGCTGAATCGCGCGGCGTTCTTTGAATATGTCGGCGACCTTGGAGCCGAGTTACCGCCGCAGATCGACTGTCTGGAGGCCTGGGCCATGGATCACATCACAATAGAGCGGATCACGTGCTCCCAATCCCCAAACGCCTCGACAGCCGCCTGATCCACCCGGGTTTCATGTTCTGCGCGCACAGCCAGCATATGAGGACCAGCTGTCGTTGCGACTGAAGATCCAGCACTGCCTTCTGGCTTCAGCCTTCGACATAGGCTTTTTGTCGCTGTTTGTGTGAAAATCACAAAGAATACCGCTTGCAGCCTGTGCTAGAGGTTAGCTCTGCGCCGTGGGTTTTTTTCCCAAACGTCTTGCTGGGCGCGCAGGATTGTTAAGAGAATATGAACTCCTTTGGGCCACATTCCCCGTGGTGTAATATGTAGTTATGTACGAGTTAAGGCCGGGTAACAGGTAAGGCTGGGTATGAGTGAGATGGTGCTAGTTCTGTGAGAACATCGTTTGCAAAACCTGTTGGTGGGTTGTTTAAACGGGCCTATCTCCCTGTTTTTATAGCACTTATTGTCGTTTTTATTGCCGGATATTATTCAGAAAAGCAAAACAAAACTATCCATGATCAGTCTCTGCGCGTTGATGTTTTGCGCGAGGCAAGCCTGGTCCAATCCGGATTGGAAGGCGCCCTGAACGCTGACATTCAGCTGGTGCGCGGACTTGTTGCTGTGATCTCCACCGAGCCTTCGATGAGCCAGGAACGGTTTACCCAACTTGGTGAAAGGGTGATCGGCAGCCATACTGATATCAGTCATATCGCGGCGGCCCCGGATCTGGTGATTTCGATGATTTATCCACTTCAGGGAAACGAGGCTGCCCTGGGGTTGGACTACAGTAAAACAGCAGATCAGAGAGACGCGGCGCATAAAGTTCGGGATAGTGGGGAAATGGTTCTGGCGGGGCCGGTGCAACTGGTGCAGGGAGACTCTGCCTTTATCGGCCGCTTCCCTGTGTTCACGGGCACAGAAAAGAGACGGCGGTTCTGGGGCATAGTTTCTTCGGTCATGAAGGCAGAACCACTCTATGCCACGCATGGGCTCAATCCGTCGGATCTTGGTATCGAGGTGGCGCTGCGGGGGCAGGATGGCATGGGAGCCGAGGGCGCGCATTTCTATGGCAATCCAGGGATTTTTGCGGATAATCCTGTCCTGTTGAATATTCCTTTACCGGTGGGATCCTGGCAGCTTGCGGCCCGGCCCAAAGGCGGCTGGGCGGCGCGTGAGGTCAACCCCTGGCCCTGGCGTTTTGTGGTGTTTATTGCCGGGGCTCTGATTGTGATCCCGATCTATACTGCGGGGCGATTGTCGGCGGCGCGGCGCGATGTAATTCGGACCCTGACGCGGCGGGAACGCCAACTTGAAGCCCTGTCTCGTCGGCTTGAGATCGCGGTGGATATTTCCAAAATCGGCATTTGGGAGCTGAACTCTAAATCCAGCCAATTGATCTGGGATCCGAACCTGCGTGAGATCTATGGGGTTGGACCGGGTGACCGTGTCGCCATAGGGACTTGGGAGACCTATCTGCATCCAGAGGACCGCCAGAAGGCAGTCGAGGCATACAAAAGGGCGTCGCACGCTGGCGCCAGCCACATATCAGACTACCGCATTATCCTGTCCAGTGGCGAGATCAGGCACATCCGCTCCATGGGGACAGCCTATGCTGATGGTGATGGCTGGTTGCGTATGATCGGTGTGAATCTTGACGTCACACGCGACGTGCATCTGCGCGAAAAGCTGATTGAGACGAATTCTATCTTGTTGCAGCGAAACAATGAGTTGAATGATGCCAAACTCTCGGCTGAGCGGGCCGATCGCGCCAAGTCTGAGTTCCTGGCAAATATGTCCCATGAGATCCGCACGCCGATGAATGGTATTTTGGGTATGGCGGATCTGATGGCGGAATCGGATCTGGGCGCGGAAGAGCGGCAATATTTGGATACCATCCGGGATTCCTCGCATGCTCTGTTGAAAATCATCAATGATATTCTGGACCTGTCGCGTCTTGAGGCAGGTCGGCTTGCCATAAATCCGGTGGATTTTGACCTGCGCAACTGTGTTGCAGGAGCCGCTAATTTGCTTAGGCCCAAGGCGCGTGAAAAGGGCCTGTGGATTTCTGTCAGCTTTGAGGAGAACCTGCCAGAGCGCATGTTCGGAGATGACGGGCGGCTGCGCCAAATTTTGGTGAACCTGGTTGGAAACGCGGTCAAATTCACCTCCAAAGGGGGGGTGGCAGTCAAGATCAGTAGCGTAGGGGGCGACCCCTACAGGCTTTTGATCAAGGTGGAAGACACAGGGATTGGCATTACTGAGAGCCAGGCCGCGCGTATTTTTGACCGCTTTTCGCAGGCAGATGCAGCTATCACCCGGGCCTTTGGCGGCACAGGTCTGGGCCTGACAATCTCCAGCATCCTGGCCAAGCGTATGGGCGGTGGTATAGAATTGTGCATGCCGAAAGAACAAGGGTCTTGTTTTCGGCTGGAAATCCAACTCGCCAAGGCGAGCGAAAAGAGCCGGTCGACAACGGTTGAGGCCCTGATGGACACGGCCATGTTGGCTGGCTGTCACATTCTGTTGGCCGAAGACAACAAGACCAACCGATTACTGGTTCGCAAGTATCTGTCTGGGCTGGGCGTCAAGCTGCAAGAGGCCGAAAATGGCCGTGAGGCGGTGACGATGTGTCAGCAGCACGTGCCCGATATCATTTTGATGGATATGTCGATGCCAGAGCTGGATGGTCTTGCAGCGACCCGCGAAATACGTGCGCTCAGTATTGTTCAGCCGGTGATCATTGCGCTGACCGCCAATGCGTTTGATAGCGACCGTGAGGCCTGTCTTGCGGCGGGGATGGATTATTTCCTGCAAAAACCCATCAGCAAATCAGTGTTGTTGCAGACCCTGGCGATGTTGCAGGTCGGACGCGGAGAGCCAGAGGGCCTGTCGGGCTGAATAGGCTGTTAGATCCTGTGGGTCAAAAAAGCCGCTGAGGTTTCATCTTGAGCCGCTTTGCCGTCCTTGGTGCGCAGTGCTCCGGGGGATCCCCTCCCGCCAGCCTCTTAAACATCTAGGAAGGTCTCCTCTGTGTCATTTTGGGGCAGGACGGCGTGGGTTGCTGGTGGCTTGAGATTTCATAGATATTTATTATACTTCTAAATAAATAGCTTAAGTTGATTTTTTGAGCATTTTCGCAAGAGGTGCGATTGGGCTTGGTGTTGCCCTTTATTTTATCTATAAAAATGAAAAGGGTCACGCGACCCATAGAAATAACACTGCCACCCTCAGGAGACTCTATGCTGGACGCTGCCCCCATTCGAACCAACTGGACCCGTGCCGAGGCCGAGGTGATCTACACCCGGCCCTTTATGGATTTGCTCTTTGAGGCGCAGTCGGTGCATCGGCTGCACTACGATCCAAACCAGGTGCAGAAATCCAAACTCCTGAGCATCAAGACAGGCGGTTGCGCCGAGGACTGCGCCTATTGTTCACAGTCTGCCCGCAACGGTGCCAAGCTCTCGGCGAGCAAGCTGATCGAGGTGGAGCGGGTGCTGTCAGAGGCGCGTAAGGCCAAGGCGGGAGGGGCCACACGCTATTGCATGGGGGCGGCCTGGCGCTCTCCAAAGGATCGCGACATGGCGGCGCTTGAGGCGATGATCCATGGGGTCAAGGAGCTGGGCATGGAGACCTGCATGACGCTGGGCATGCTGGACGACACGCAGGTGTTTCGCCTGCGCGATGCCGGGCTGGACTACTACAACCACAATATTGATACCTCCGAGCGCTACTACTCTGAGATCATTACCACCCGGACCTTTGCCGATCGCATCGACACCCTGAACCGGGTGCGCGAAGCGGGCATGAAGGTCTGCGCCGGTGGCATCGTCGGTATGGGAGAGCAGCAGATGGACCGCATCGACATGCTGCTGGCGCTGGCCACCCTTGCGGAACACCCCGATTCCGTGCCGGTGAACATGCTGATCCCAATGCCGGATACACCACTGGCGGATGTGCCCAAGCTGGACCCGATTGAATTTGTCCGCACCATCGCGCTGGCGCGGATCCTGATGCCAAAGAGCCATGTGCGGCTCTCAGCCGGGCGCTCTGATATGAGCGACGAGCTGCAGGCGCTGTGCTTTTTTGCCGGCGCCAATTCGATCTTTGTGGGCGACACGCTGCTTACGGCTGAAAATCCCGAAGAGGACAAGGATCAGGCGCTTTTCAACCGGCTAGGCATCACCGCCATGGGGGTTGGCTGTGACGGAAGCCAGTCATGACGCAGGTATTTGCCCGACAGGCGGCTGCACTGGAGGGCCTGCAGCAGATGGACCGGTTTCGCCGCTTGATGCCACGAGCTGGGCATGACTTTTCCTCTAATGACTATCTGGGCCTGTCCGTCAGTGAGGAGCTGAAAGAGGCCGCGATTGCGGCCCTGGGGCGCGGCGTGCCCGTCGGGGCAGGTGGGTCCCGGCTGTTGCGGGGCAATGATGCGGAACATATCCAGCTAGAGGAGGAGGCAGCCGCGTTTTTTGGCACCGAGGCGGCGCTGTTTATGGGCGGCGGATTCAACGCCAACCAGGCCATCTTTTCCGCGCTGCCACAAAAAGGGGATTTAGTGCTCTATGATGCGCTGATCCACGCCAGCACCCATGATGGCATGCGACTGGGCCGGGCCGAGACGCGCAAGTTTGCCCATAATGACCCCAAAGCGGCCGCGGATGAGATCGCACAGTGGCGGGCTTTGGGCGGCACTGGCCAGATCTGGATCGCCATCGAAGCGGTCTATTCCATGGAAGGCACCCTGGCGCCGCTAACGGCCATGTGCGCTCTGGCTGTGCAGGAAGATGCGGTTCTGGTCGTCGATGAAGCCCATGCAACCGGCCTTTTTGGCACCTTGGGGCGCGGTCTGGCGCATGGCATTGCGCATCGCCCCAAGGTCTTGACCCTGCACACCTGTGGCAAGGCCCTGGGCGCGTCTGGCGCCCTGATCTGTGGCGCGCGGGTGCTGATCGAAACCCTGATCAACCGGGCCCGCGGCTTCATCTTTGCCACCGCGCCGTCGCCGTTGAATGCGGCGCTGGTGCGCGCGGGCCTCAGGGATCTGGCAACAAACCCGGAGCGGCGTCAGCGCGCCTGGGACAACACCGAGCATGCTCAGGCCGAGGCGGCGCGTCTGTGTGGGCTCAGCGGTTTTGAAAGCCAGATCCTGCCGGTAGTGCTGGGCAAGGAAGGTCTGTGTATGGCGGTGGCGGCCAGACTGCAGCGGCAGGGGTTCGATATCCGGGGTATTCGCCCGCCGACGGTGCCACAGGGCACGGCTCGATTGCGGATTTCCATCACCGGGTCTCTCACCAAGTCAGTGATTACGCAAATGTTTGAAAGGCTTGCGCCTGAACTGGAGGGTGCTGTGCCGCAAGCTTATGCGCAGGATGCCCCTGCACTGAAGACGCCCGTACTGAAGTCGCCTGTGCTGGCAGGCCCCGTTCTGTCAGGCCCCGTTCTGGAAGGTCAAACATGACTGCAGTCGTGGTGACGGGCACGGATACCGGCATTGGCAAGACCGTGTTTTCAGCCGGATTGGTGCAGGCACTGGGGGCCAGCTATTGGAAGCCAGTGCAAGCGGGATTGCAGGAAGAGACCGACAGTCAGATCGTGGCGCGTCTGTCCGGCCAGCCAGTCCTGTCCAGCCAGCCGGTCCTGCCCGAGGGCTATCGGCTGCAGCTTCCGGCCTCGCCGCATCTGTCGGCCGAGGCTGAGGGGGTGCGGATCGATCCGGCTACCCTGTCAATGCCAGATCACAGGGGTGCCTTGGTGGTCGAGGGGGCAGGCGGGCTCATGGTGCCGCTCAATCGGGACTGTTTGTTTTTGGATCTTTTTGCCCAGTGGCAGGCGCCGGTCATCCTGTGCGCACGCACCCAGCTGGGCACCATCAATCACAGCTTGCTGTCGCTCAAGGCGCTGGAGAACGTGGGCTGTTCAGTTGTGGGTGTGGCTTTCATTGGGCAACCTGAGCCTGAGGTGGAAGAGACCATCTGCCAGTTTGGACGGGCGCGTCATCTGGGACGCTTGCCGATGATCGCAGATCTGAACCGCGTGTCTTTGGCTGCAGCCTGGGGAAAACACATCGACCTTGACGCGATCAAACAGGCCATAATCCCATGAACACATCCGACCTCAGCCCGCTGGAATTTGACCAGCGCCATCTGTGGCACCCCTATACCAATGTGGCCAAACCCGGCCCAACCTTTCTGGTAAAGGAGAGCGCAGGCGTGCATATCACCCTTGAGGATGGCACCCGGCTGATTGATGCCATGTCCTCCTGGTGGTGCATGATGCATGGGCATAAAAACCCGGTGATCACGCAGGCCATCCACGATCAGCTCGACCGGATGCCGCATGTGATGTTTGGCGGGCTGACCCATGATCCGGCCATTGATCTGGGGCGCAGGCTGCTTGCGATCACCCCCGAAAGCCTCACGCGGATTTTCTACTGCGATAGTGGCTCGGTCGCGGTTGAGGTGGCGATGAAGATGGCGGTGCAATACCAGCATGCCATGGGGTTTGAGGGGCGCAGCCAGTTTGCCACTGTGCGCTCGGGCTATCATGGCGACACCTGGAAGGCGATGAGCGTGTGTGACCCGGACACCGGCATGCATCACTTGTTTCAGGGGGCGCTGTCTGTGCAGCATTTTGTGCCCCGCCCGCCGTTCCGGTTGGGTGAGGACTGGATTGACGACCCGGCGCTGAACGGCATCGGCGCGTTGCAGGCCCTGCTGGAAAGCAATGCCGCGCAGATCGCCGGTTTCATTCTGGAGCCGGTGGTTCAGGGCACGGGAGGCATGTATTTCTACCACCCCGAATACCTCAACCAGGCGCGTGCTCTCTGTGATGCCTTGGGTATCTTGCTGATCTTTGATGAGATCGCCACCGGGTTTGGCCGCACAGGTGAGATGTTTGCCACTGATTTCTGTAGTGTCGAGCCCGATATCATCTGTCTGGGGAAGGGCCTGACGGGGGGGCATATCTCCTTTGCCTGCACCATGACCAACGATCGGGTTGCACTGGGGATTGGTAACGGCACTCCTGGCATTTTTATGCATGGCCCTACCTATATGGCCAATCCGCTGGCCTGCGCCGCCGCCGGTGCTGCGCTTGATCTGTTGAGCGGGCAGGATTGGCACGGCAGGGTTGCAGCGCTTGCCGCCCAGATGCGGGTTGAACTGGCTCCGGCGCGCGCCTTGCCCAATGTTGCCGATGTGCGCGTGTTGGGCGGGATCGGCGTGATCGAGATGAAGCACCGGGTTTGCGCCGACGCGGCCCACGCCCGCGCCCCGGAAATGGGGGTGTTTCTGCGGCCCTTTGGCAAAAATATCTACGCCATGCCGCCCTTTATCACTTCTCCCGATCAGCTGAGCGAGATAACCACAGCAATGCTGCGTTTGGCGCGTGAGCTGTAATCAGCGCTTTAGTCGAATAAGAGCCAACCACCTGGGACGCAGGTCAAACAGGGCTGGGATTCGGCCTCCGGTGTCGCAGTTAGTTGCTTTGCGCTTTAGTAATTTGAATGTTGAAACAAGAAATTCTCGACCCTGTGCCGTGAATCATCGACAAAGGGTCGCAAAACGTTCAATTTGTTGTGGCATACCCGGTCACACTTGTGAATATACAGATTGTTATGACGAAGATCGAGACGCGACTGTTGCCTGCGTCTTTGAGATTTTTGAACCGCAAGGTTCCACTATAATCCGCCCCGCCGATCTTGGGAGCGCGGGGAAATAAAACAGGGAAATCAACAATGAAGACTTCAACATTTGCATGCGTTCTTGGCGCCGCCTCACTGGTTGCTGGCATGGGCCAGGCAGCTGAGATGGGCGCTGTGGACAAGCCGATCAAACTTGCAATCAACGAGTGGACCGGCCAGCACGTCTCTACCCATATCGCAGGCGAGATGCTGAAAGCCGCCGGCTATAATGTCGAATATGTCACCGCGGGCATGATGAACCAGTTCCAGGCGATTGCAGATGGCGAGATCCACGCCACGATGGAAATCTGGTCCTCGAACGTGTCTGATCAATACGCCAACAAGGTGGCCGAGGGCACGATTGTTGAACTTGGCGATCTGGAGCTCAACGCCAAAGAAGGCATCGCCTATCCGGCACATGTGGCAGAGCTCTGCCCCGGTCTGCCCGCCTGGGAAGCGCTCAAGGCCTGTGCGCCGCTGTTTGCCTCGGCCGAGACCCTGCCTGCTGGTCGTCTGGTTGACTACCCTGCCGATTGGGGCACACCGGGTGCGGACCGCATGACCGGTCTGGAACTGCCATTCAAGGCTGTACCTGCGGGCTCTGAAGGCGCGTTGATCGCTGAGCTGCGCGCCTCGACCGAGCGCAAGACCCCTTTGCTGATCACCTTTTGGCAGCCCCATTGGGCGATGTCTGCTTATGACGTGAAATTTGTCGATCTGCCTGTTGGCGAAGAGGCCTGCTTTAGTGATCCTGCCTGGGGCCCGAACCCAAATGCGGTGAACGACTGTGATTTCGCACCCTCGCGGATTTTCAAAGCCGCCTGGTCTGGTACTGCGGAGACCTGGCCGGCTGCCTTTGAAATCCTGTCTAACTACACATTGGCAGTCGAAGACCAGCAACCCATGATGGGCGCGGTTGATGTGGATGGCGGCAAAGTCGAAGAAGTTGTTGCCGCCTGGATGGCCGCCAATGAAGAGGCCTGGCGCCCGGTTGTTGACGCCGCGACGAAGTGAGCGATGCGCCAATGAGTGCGTCTGACACGCCTGCAATTTCCTGCCAGAATGTCTGGCAGGTTTTTGGCAATAACGCAGACAGTGCCTTGAAAGAGGCGCTGTCGCAGCACCAGAACGCGGATGATGTCTCTGAGGCGCTGCGCGCCAAGGGACTTGTGCCTGCGGTGCAGGACGCCAATTTTGAGGTGAAAGAGGGCGAACTCTTTGTCATCATGGGGCTTTCCGGATCCGGGAAGTCCACCCTTATCCGCTGTATCTCGCATCTGCTGCAGGCCACCAATGGCGAAATCCGCATCGAGGGCGAGGACATCGTCTCGGCCAGCAAGGCGCGCCTGATAGAGCTGCGCCGCAAAACGCTGGGCATGGTGTTTCAGCATTTTGGCCTGTTTCCGCATATGACTGTGGCCGACAATGTGGCCTATCCACTGCGGGTGCAGGGGATCAACCGCAAGGCGCGGCGCGCCAAGGCGCAGGAGGTTATCGAGCTGGTTGGGTTGGCGGGACGTGAGGACCACTACCCACGCGAGCTGTCCGGTGGCCAGCGTCAGCGGGTCGGCATTGCGCGCTCGCTTGTGACCGACTGTTCCGTGTGGTTTCTGGATGAGCCTTTTTCGGCGCTGGATCCTCTGATCCGCCGTCAGTTGCAGGACGAATTCCTTGATATTCAGAACAAGCTGAAAACCACCATTGTCTTTATCACCCATGACATCAACGAGGCGCTGAAACTGGCGGACCGCATTGCCATCATGCGCGATGGTAAGATTGTGCAGATCGGCACGCCCGCGGATATCGTGCTCAATCCGGTGGATGACTATGTGCGCGAGTTCTCAAAGGATGTCGCCAAAGGGCGCCATGCCAATGTGGCCTCGGTGATGCTGAGCCCGCAAAACCACGCCTATGGCGCTGATGATCCCGGATTGCGCCGTGAGATGACGCTGGATGCGGCGCTGGCGCGCTGCATGGATCTGTATGAGCCGGTGCCGGTTCGGGATCGCGACGGAACCTTGGTTGGCGTCATCAATCCGGCTGATCTGGCTGCTGCCCTGCAGGTGGAAACCGATCATGAATAGCCGCATGGCTGCAAACGGCCTGGCCTCACACGGACGGGCCTCAAACGGACTGGCCTCAAACGGACTGGGCGCAAACGGACTGGGCAAAGGCACAGTGGCCGCGCTGATCACGCTTCTGGTTGGCGCTGCCTGCCTGCTGATCGAGGCGGCACTGCCCTGGCTCACGGCCTATCCAAAGGCCTGGGTGCTGCCCGCCAGCGACTGGGTCGGTAGTGGCATGGAGGCCTTTCTGGCCTTTGCCAAGCCGGGCGCGCGGATGTTCTCAGCCTTGATGAACTATCCAATGGCGGCTGCCAATTACACCCTGTCCAACATTCCCTGGCCGCTGCTGATTGCGGCCACGGTGGCGCTTGGCTGGCGTCTTGGCGGGATCAAAATGGCCGCTATGGCGGCGATTGGCCTTGGGCTGGTGGTGCTGTCCGGCTATTGGCAGCAGGGCATGAACACGCTGGCGTTGGTCGCCGTCTCGGTGCCGCTGGCGCTGATTGCGGGCGGATTAATTGGCATTCTGGCCAATGAATTCCCACGGTTTCGCGAGCCGGTGCAGGCCATGCTTGATGTGATGCAGACCGTGCCGACCTTTGCCTATCTCACGCCTTTGCTGGTGCTGTTTGGCTTTGGCCCTGTGGTTGGCCTCATTGCCTCGGCAATCTATGCGGCGCCTCCGATGGCGCGTAATGTGTTGCTGGGATTGCAGCGGGTTGAGCCCGAAGTTAAAGAAGCTGCCGTGATGTCCGGCGGCACCCGGATGCAGCAGCTGTTTCAGGTCGAGATCCCGGCCGCCAAGGTGCAGATCATGGTGGGGGTCAATCAATGCCTGATGGCAGCGCTGTCGATGGTGATTATTGCGGCGGTGATTGGCGGCTTTGATGACATCGGCTGGGAAGTGCTTTTGACCATGCGCAAAGCGCAGTTTGGCAACGCCATGGTGGCGGGATCTGTCATCGTAATCTTTGCCATCCTGATTGACCGTATGAGCGGCACTCTGGCGCAGGATCGCCGCCGCCTTTGGGATGCAAAGGTCTCTTACGGCATTGTCGCCCTCGGGCTGGCTGTGAGCCTGATCTTTTGGAACGCCCTGCCGGATGCCGGCAGTTACGAGGTCCTGGACCCGGTGGCCGTGGCGCTGGACAGCTGGCTGACTGATTTCACCCGCGCCAATGCGGATCTGCTGACCAGTTTTAAAAATGGCATCATGTTCTATGTGCTGTTGCCGCTGCGCATTGGTCTGGATCAGGCGATCCTGCCCTTTACCTGGGGCTTTCAGTGGACCACCACCATGAGCTTTTGGTTCTTTGGGGCGGCTGCTTTGGCAGGTTTGATTTTGGCACTGCGGGGCCAGGTGACCCTTGGGCTGGTGGTTTTGATCTTGGCCGGGATCCTTGAGACCGGCGTGTCGCAATTGCCCTGGCCCTTTGTGCTGGTAGGAACCGGTGCGCTGGCCTGGGTGGCCGGAGGGCGGCGGCTGGCGGTTTTGAGCGTTGTGTTGCTGGCTACCATTCTGGTGTCAGGACTGTGGGAGCGAGCATTGCTGTCGCTGTATCTGTCGGGAGCGTCTGTATTTGCCTGTGCCGTTTTGGGCGGGGGAATTGGCTTGTTGAGCGCGGTATCACCCATGGTCTGGCGCCTGGTGCGCCCCATTTGTGACATGCTACAGACCATTCCGCTGTTTGTCTTTCTGATCCCGGTGCTGATGGTGTTTCAAATCGGTGAGTTCTCGGCCTTTTTGGCGATCATTGCCTATGCCATCGTGCCGATGATCCGCTACACCCGGCAGGGGCTGATTGCCACACCTGACGAGATGATCGAGGCGGCAACCGCGTCGGGTGCAACAGGCTGGCAGATGATGCGCGATGTGCGCGCACCCTATGCGGCGCCGACCATCCTGCTGGGGCTGAACCAGACCATTCTCTACGCCTTTGCCATGCTGGTGATCGCAGCACTGATCGGCACCACCGGACTGGGCCAGTCGATCTATCTGGCTCTGGGGCAGGCGGATGTCGGGCTTGGGATTTCTGCTGGGGCCGCCATGGCGATCCTGGCGCTGATTGCCGACCGTATCGTGCAGGGCTTTGCGGAAGAACGCAAAAAAGCCCTGGGTCTGTAGCTGCAAACCCTAAAATGACACCCCGCGTCGCCTTCTCTGGCGGCGCGGCAATTCTGCCTCTGGTGTCAGGGCCGCATTGCGGATAGCACTTGGGGCGTAATTCCAAAACACAGATGAGAGGGCTTTTGATGCATCTGGCCTATGTCATGACCGAGACCCGTGGCGCCACTGATCGCTTGCTGACCAGTCTGGCTGACGCTCTGGAAGCAAAAGGCATCCGCCTTGCGGGCATCGTGCAAAGCAATATCGAATGCAGTGATGACACCCTGTGCGATATGGATGTGCGGGTGCTGCCCGCCGGTGAAACCATTCGCATTTCGCAATCCCTGGGCGCTGGCTCGCGGGGGTGCCGACTGAATCCAGAGGCGCTGGAACAGGCGGTCGGGCAGGTCACCAGCAGTCTGCAAGGGGATCCTCAGCCTCAGGTTCTGATCGTCAATAAATTTGGCAAGCACGAGGCCGATGGACGCGGCATGCGTCCGGTTATTGGTGAGGCTCTGGCGCAGGGCATGGTGGTTGTCTCCGGCGTCAACCGGATGAACGTCGAACCCTTTAAGGCCTTCTCTGACGGCTTGGCTGTTCAGGGCGCGACTGATTTGGATGCACTTGTCGGATGGGTCGAAACGGCCCTGGCAGAAAGCTGATATCTGTTGCAGAGGCCGCGCCCTCGCGTGGCCCCTCTGTGCTATCTTACGGCGGGGCCTCACGCCATTCAGCCGCAGTTGCCGCTAGTAAAACCCTACTTCGAGGACTTCAACCTCTGCGTGGCGATTGCGGCCATAGGCGACGATGCCGATGGAGTGGACGGTCTCTGCTGCCAGTTCTGATCTCAACAGTCGCCCCGATGCGGTGAAGGCAGAAAAGGGAATGCGCTGCTCTGTCCAGTTCTGTTCCGCCTCAAAGCTTCCCTGATAATACTGCCAGGGCAAGAGGGTCCCGCTGGTGCGCAGGTGGACAAAATACGTCTGACCGTTGCCTCGCGTGATAAGCCGGAC